>JBGSIY010000436.1:0-2100 GCA_041742275.1 Pirellulaceae bacterium
AATAGATCGTCGCCAATACCCGAGCTGTCATCAGAGGATATCGCCACAACACCCGAGCCAGATTCGCGGTTGTAATGGGTCGTCGCTGGAGTTCCATCGTGACATCAAACCATTTTTCCGTTTGGCTCTGATTCACCATATTTATGGTCAATCGCTCGCCCGGTTGAGCAATGCGAAACAGGTATTCCATATCCATTTGCATAAAAGGGGAAACATGAAAGGCCTTGGGGATCCCCACCGGCGACTTCACCTGAAAATTTTCGGGACTCAAAACATAGGCATGGCGTTGCCCCCAGGGGGTATTCGTGACCTCAGCCACAATGTGCTCTAATTCCTCCGGAGCATCTTTACGAAAACAAAAATAAAATGAAACGGGGTTGATGACATAACCAAAATATCGAAGATGCGTCAAAATTCGAATGGGACCACCCGAAGCAACTCCGCCGGCATCCCGGACCACTGCTCGTATGGAATCGGCCAAGGGAACTTGGGGGTCCCCCAAATGGTCGCTTCGTTTAAAACGGGCTAAAGCCAGCCGACGAGTCGACCAAAACCAATGCCCCGAAAAAACCGTATCTAACTCTTCCAACGCCAAATACATCAAACAGATTGAAGTGCGGAAGGCATGGTTCCTGGGCTGGAAACGCCGGTGCCTGACCCATCCCTCATAGATGCAACTGTGCATGATTCACTATCCAAGTTTTTACAAACGGCCAAGGCACTCACAACACCATCTTCGTGAAATCCATTGCCCCAATAGGCTCCACAAAATGAAGATCGATTCAATCCCAACAACTCGCCATGACGCCCCTGCATCTGACGCCGATCGACGGTGAACACCGGATGATGATACTCGATGGAACGAATAATCTGCGATGGATCAATGGGCTGCTCACTATTCAAGGTCACACAAAAGGTATGCTCGCCCGTCAAACCTTGCAACAAATTCATATTGTAGGTCACCGTCGCCTTGGCTGAAGCAGCGACAGGTAAATGGTAATTCCAACAGGCCCAAGCACGCCGCCGACGCGGCAACACACTCACGTCAGCATGCAATACCGCCACGTTTTTTTCATAAGGAAATGCGCCGAGGACCTCGCGCTCTACGGGTGTTGCCTCCTCTTTTAACAAGGCCAAAGCTTGGTCGCTATGACACGCGAAAATAACATGATCAAACTCTTCCGTATGAGTACTCGTTACGATCGTCACCTTTTCAGAATCTCGACGCACCGCCAGCACCGCTTGATTGAGCAGAATTCTGGCCGCACATTTTTGTACCAATGCCTCCATGTAACGCTGTGAACCGCCGTCAATCACATACCATTGAGGACGATCCGTTACGGACAACAAACCGTGATGTTTGTAAAACTCCACGATAAACCGCATCGGAAACACTTCGACCGTTTCGTTGGGGCAACTCCAAATCGCCGATGCCATCGGCAAAAAAAACTTCTCCCTAAACAATCGCCCAAACGGGTGTCGCTCAAAGAATTCACGAACGGAAATGTCGGGATCCATCGTCGAGAGTAACCGCTCCGCCGAACGATTGAATCGCAACATCTCATACAATAAAAAATAAAATTGAGGGCGAATTAAATTGCGACGCTGCGCGAATAAACCACCCAAATCCGCCCCACGATACTCCAATCCCGTTTGATCACAATGGAGACTGAACGTCATCCGAGTCGGTTTAGCCGTAACCGAAATCTCATCTAACAACCGACAGAAATTCGGATAAGTCCGGTCGTTGAAAACGATGAAACCCGTGTCAACCGCATAGTCCCGTCCTTCATATTCAAACTCAATGGTGTTGGTGTGACCGCCAATGTAATCGCTTGCCTCAAACACGGTGACATCGTGACGTCCACCTAGATAATAGGCGGAGGTCATTCCCGAAATGCCCGAGCCAATGATTGCTATTTTCATGACAAATTTGTGCCTTGCCTACCCGTTAAATCCAGTGCGATCAAGGACCACTTCCAATTTCGCGTTATGTATACGACGCAACACTAGCATTCGACGCAACATTATGTGTTGGATGCAATATTCCGCGACGCGGCCGTTGAATGGGGTCCCGTTGCTTCCGTGTCCAAACTGGGC
>JBGSIY010000437.1:0-6585 GCA_041742275.1 Pirellulaceae bacterium
GCATCGATCAAGCGGCGATGGACAATATCGCCAACAGTTTTGAATATTCAGAACGAATGGAATCAGGCGCGCCGTCTGACGGTCCCCTCATGATAAAAAAATTAGGACGTAAGTTGTTGGCGTCGACTCGCACGGCCGTCAAAGAACATACGCGTATTTGGAAGAAGACGATTGAAGCGGCCGAAAATTCATGGATTACGGTCAATTCCGAGATGACCCATCAAAGCCAACGAAACATTCAAGACGCTCTCAAAGGATCGTTGAGTGAATGGGTTTCGCACATGGATGAAACGATTCAGAAGGCAGACGACAGCATGGCCAAACGTTGGGGCCAGTGGCAGACGATTCTGAGCGACAATAGCCGGCATCTAGAAAAAATGCAAATCAACAACCAGCGGCAGGTTGAACTGCTGACCGAGGCCCTCGAAAAAATGGTAGCGATTGTTGACAAACAAAATTCTCCAGGAATCGAAGCCAGCTTGATCGAAATGGTGAGCGCCGTCCGGTTGCTGAAGGATGAAACCCAACAATTGCGCGAGCTGACTCAATCGGCAAAGGACGCATCGCAACTCTTCCAACTCAAGGTCGCTCGTCAAACTCGGCAATCGGCATGAAAAAACGCTGGAGACAATCCAAGCTGGCCCTATCGTTATTCCCCTTCCTGACAGTGCTCATCTGCACGATGGGGGTACTCATCGTCATGCTCGTCGTGGCTGTTAAATCAGCAGATACTCGAGCCAAGGCGTCGGTGGTCGAGAAGACGGAAGAACTGGCCGAACAACTACTGGCAATCAAAAACGAATCCGAACTGCATGAGGTTCGCAGCACCGGTTGGCTTGAAAAACGAAACGACTTGACAGCTCAAGCGGTCAACGTGCGTCAACGCCGCGACTATTTGAAGTCTGAATTGGACGATTTAGAACGCCGCCGTGTGGAATTAGTTCAACAGCTAGATGTCCTGGAGCAAAAGCCGACGAGTGCATCCGCTGACTCAACCAAGGCCATTGAAGCGTTGGAGGCTCAGCTCGTTAGTCTTTCGACCGAACTGGCGGAGAGCCAAGCGAAGGAGAAGCCTGCTGAACGAACCGTTTACTCCGTGGTCCCCTATCATGGCCCCTCCGGCACGCGCCGCCGACCGATCTACATCGAATGCTTGGCCGATCGTATCGTTTTGCAGCCATACGGCATCGCCCTTAAAGAGCAGGATTTTGGTTCGGATCTTCACGCCGGCAATATTCTGGATGCCGCATTGTCTACCGTTCGTCAATATTGGCAAGAAAGCTCAACCAGTTCCACGGACGGGGATCCCTATCCATTGATCTTGGTGCGCTCCGAGGGGAGTGGAGCCTATTCACTGGCGCGGCGGGCGATGATCAATTGGGTTGACGAGTTTGGTTATGAACTGGTTGCGGATGATTTGGAACTCGATTATGGCGAGGTTGACCCTGTTTTACAGAAGAAAGTCGAAGCTGCCGTCGCTCTCGCCAAACAGCAAACGGTTGTACAAGAAA
This sequence comes from Pirellulaceae bacterium, assembly GCA_041742275.1. GTDB lineage: Bacteria > Planctomycetota > Planctomycetia > Pirellulales > Pirellulaceae > BJ22. The sequence continues at coordinate 1,512 of JBGSIY010000437.1, forward strand.
TGCAGCGGAAACAGTTGGCGGAACGATTGCAAGTCAGCTTAAACTCGCGAACCGGAAATTCGGAACGCCTGGGAATGGAAGTCGATCGGGTCAACGGTGGGTTTAAACTGCCGCCACAATTGGAACACAGGAAATCTGATGAGTCATTCACGAAGGTAATTACCTCCACCATGACCCCAGTTCGGGACGGTCAGCCCCAGGGGATGGGGGCAGGCGGTCAACAGCAACGCTTTCGCGAGGAGCGTGGCTCATCCGATGGATCGTTGACGGACGCTGAGAAACGTGCCGGCCCTGACAGTGCGTCCGGTGCACAAGACCTGGAAAACAAAACGGACCTAACCGGCCTGGGTCAAAATGGCGACGCTGCGAATCAATCCGCTGGTTCTGAATCGGCTTCAACCGGAGGAACCTCAACTGGCCAGGCAGGCTCCGGTGAAGATTGTTCGCTCGCCACAGAGCGAGGGAAAAATTGGGCCATTGATGCCAACGGCCCGAATCGAGTCGGGTATGTCCGGCCAATTCGCGTTTTTTGCTCGGAGTCGGCGTTGTTAATGAATCCGGAGGCTGGCGGACCAGATCCGCGCGTCACCATTGCCTTAGACTCTGATCTCGAAGCCTCTGTGTTGCAATTGGCCACGGAAGTGCGCAAACGGATTTATAGCTGGGGCCCTGCCCCGGCCAACGGATATTGGAAGCCCTCATTGCGGGTCCAAGTGTTACCCGGTGGTCAACCCACCTTTGACAGATTGAAAATTTTGCTGGACCAGAGCGGCATCGAACTGGAAAGTGAATAAACATCTATGGCAAAAAAACGAGATGAAGAAAATCTAGTCGGAGAAGACTCGTTTTTAGATGTCGTGGCCAACCTAGTGGGCGTGTTGATCATCCTGGTGACGGTTGTCAGTATGCAAGCGGGAGTTGCGGTTTCGACGGTCAGTCAGTCCGCAGTAGAAAGTCAGGAAGTACATGAGGCTCAAGCTAATTTGTGGGAGGCCGAACGTCTGGCGTTAACGGTCACGGCTGATTGTGTATCCATTCAAGGCACCATCGATCGCCAGCTCGCGGAAAACGCAATCCTAGAACAGATTCGCCACGAAGCGTTGGTTCAGTTGCAAGTGGTCGAGCAAGCCATTTCCGCTCAACGAGCAGCCTTGGACGAGAAATCGCAAATGGCTTTCGATCAGACTGCCAAGCAACAATCGCTGGAAGTTCAAGTATCACGGCTGAAAGAACAATTGGCTCGCAGCGACTCGGAAATCGCTCAGGTCAACAAAAAAGAATTAATCCATTATCCGGCACCAATAGCCAAAACGGTGTTTTCCAATGAGGTGCATTACCTGCTGTCGAAAAACCGCCTATCACACGTTCCCATCGATTCTCTGTTGCAAGAGTTGAAGGCCAGTTGGCAGGACCAAGTGAATGCAGATTCGCAAAACAGTGAGATCATGGGGGTGACGGGTCCGCAAGAAGGCTTCAAGATGCGATATCGACTTGTAGCGGAACGCGTGCAACAAGGGGATCGCCAAGGTGTCGCAGTGAAATTGGGAGGATTTGAAATAGAAGTTGATGACGAAAATTACAGCGAGCCATTGGAGTCAGCATTGCAAGACGGCTCGCGGTTTCAAACGAGACTACAACGCCTTACTCCAGGAAAAACGACAGTTTCAATTTGGGTTCATCCCGACAGTTTTCCCCAGTTTATGGAATTAAAAAAAATGCTCCGAGAGGCAGGGTTCCAAACGGCGGGTTGGCCATTGCAAACAGGGGGTCGCATCTCCGGTGGGCCCAACGGCTTACGCACATCAGCCCAATGATCCGGTGAGCCGAAACGCGTGGTTTTTCTGATAATCAGGGACCCATTCCGGCTGCAATGTCTTGCGTCAGCTTCCGCCGACACTTCTCAAATTGTCCCGAATTGCCCTAAGTTTTACTTTTCAAAAATCCTCTTCCGGCCACGGCCGTGAAACGACTGAGAACAGCCCGATTGTGGCTGTTTTACGGAAGGCCAAGGATTTCCACGGGTCAGCCCCTGGCGGTAACCTCTATCTCTGAAACCCCTATCTCTGAGCGCCACGTCGCGTTGCCCAGTCTCTGTTTCTCTGTTTCCGCCGGGCGGGAATTGACTATTAGGTGGCAATGAAAACGATTTAGTGTATTCATTTTCTTTTCTCTGGAAATATTTGAGAAGCTATGCCTAAGAAAGATTCAAACAAGAATCTATCGCGGATTGAAATAAGTAATGATCGAGGAGTCTCGTTTTCTGGATGGGGAGTTCGTATTCAGCGGCGAGGCAAAGGAGTTCATAAGTTTTTCAACGATAAAATATTTGGCGGTGAGAGGGGGGCGTTTAAAGCTGCGAGCGAATACCGCGATTCGGTAGAGGCAAAGCTTCGGGGCTATTCTGTTGCTGATCGAGCAAAAACACCTTCGAAACGTAACACATCCGGGATGGTCGGGGTTCGCAAACACTCGCAAATCGATGTTCGTGGAGAGTACGAATATCACTACACCTATTGGATCGCACAGTGGACGGACAGGGAAGGGAAACGCAAGACGAAAGCGTTTTCGATCCAAGAGCATGGCGACGAAAAGGCCTTTAAACTTGCCGCGGCCGCGCGAAAAGCAGGTGTTAAAGAGTCGGGGCGTTAATCTCTTTTCCCCGTCCTATAGCAAAAGAAATTTCCCACCAAAAGGACATGCATGGTACGAGTTTGAAATTGCCAACATGAAAACGCAAAAAAAACAGGTGTCCTATCAAAGGACACCTGTTTGCGATGGTTTGTGGTTGAGCCTTAAAGTAAGACTTGATTGTCTCGTCGAGTAATCGGTTTATTCATTACCCATAGCAGGTGACAAAACGGATCGCCGATTTTCGTTTTGCTTGGACTAACCCGGTTAGCATGGGCCCCGGTTAGTATTGGCACCGTTAGCATGGGCCCCGTTTACTCTTGCTCCATTGGCTTTAGCCCGATTCCGCTAGCCTAGTTCGCTCTCGACTAGGCTATTTCGTGGCTGCCTTGGGGAGCTGAAAAGGCTTTTGTTTGATGGCTTTGGTGACGGCACCACTGCGGATGCAACGAGTGCAAATCCGAGCATGGGTGTTACCACCTTGGGGCAAAGAAACCTTGACGTTTTGCAAATTGGGCCGAAACTCGCGACGCGTTTTTCCGGTGATTTTTGTACCGACGCCCCCCAAGTACTTCGCTTTGCCCCGGGTTTCAATTCTATTACCTTTGTGGACGTGTTTACCACAAATTTCACATGCGCGAGCCATGTCGCCGTTTCCTAAATCAAACAAATTTTGGATAAAATCGATATTTTGAACGTCTCAACCCGCTCAATTTCAAGATGCGGAGTATAACAAAACATCGCCGTTTCGCAACGGCAGGTCGAGGAAAACCTATCAAATTCGGCCTTTTTGAAGATTCTGTTGTTTTTTATTGGTCCCCAGCCAACGGGACCCGTCCTGGAAAGAAGTTGATGAGTCCCCATTCTACGGAAGAAAAAGAGGAGCGTAGTGCTGCTCCTCGAACCCTGCACCTGAAAAAGAAGGCGGATCAACGTCTGATTCGAGGTCATGATTGGGTTTTTAGTAATGAATTGCAACCGCCGCCTAAGTTGGGTTTGGACGAGGCCGGACGGGTCGTGCATTTGGTCAATCATCAAGGGAAATTTTTGGCCAGCGGCTATTACAATCCGAAATCGTTGATCGCCGTCCGCGTATTGTCCCGCGAGCCCATGGACCAAATCACTGCGGAGTGGCTGATGATACGTTTTCGTCGAGCCCTGGCGCGGCGGGAATCGGTGTTCCAGCAGCCTTACTACCGCTTGGTCTATGGAGAATCCGACGGGTTGCCCGGACTGGTAATCGATCGTTTTGGGCCGTATCTCGTGGTGCAGATTACGACGGCTGGCATGGAACGTGTTAAACCTGCGATCCAAGCGGCTTTGCAGGAAGTCCTGAATCCAACGGGAATTGTCTGGCGGGCTGATGACCGATTTCGAGAACTCGAAGGCTTGCCGGTCCAAGAACCAGAAACCACCGGCGATGTTCCCGATGTGGTTCCTGTGATCGAAGGCGATCTTGTTTTTGAAACGCGTTTGTCAGAGGGACAAAAGACAGGTTGGTACTTTGATCAACGAGACAATCGCCTTCGTTTGCATCGTTACGCTCATGGCAAACGTGTGCTGGATGTGTTTTCTTATGCGGGGGCTTGGGGCCTCCACGCCTTGGCCGCCGGTGCCGCCTCGGCAACGTGCATTGATAGTTCGAAGGATGCATTGTTGGCCGCACAAAAAAGTGCACAGCTGCAAGGCCGAACGATTGAGACGATTTGCGACGATGCCTTTGCGGCCCTGAGAGGGATGCTCAAGGAAAACCGACGCTTTGATATTGTTGTCATCGATCCGCCGCCTCTGATCAAACGGAAAAAAGATTTCGAAGCGGGTTTGCAGGCCTACTACCAACTCAATCGTCTGGCCGCCCAATTATTGGTCGACGGCGGTCTGCTCGTCTCCTGCTCTTGTTCGCATCATTTGAGTCAGGAACAGTTGGTCGAAATTTTACGGCATACAAGTATGCAGTTTAATCGTCCGATGGCGATCGCCGAATCGGGAGGGCAGGCCATCGATCACCCCGTTCACCCCGCGATGATTGAGACAGCCTATCTAAAGGCACTGTTTGCTTGGGTGGGCTAGTCGATCAAACCGTGGGGGATTTGCTGTACCTCCGGTTAACTCGAGAACCGGTTTCTCATCCGCAAAGTGTTTGGGCCGAGTCGCAATACGACGTGCCAATCCAATCGGCGAGCAGGTGCGCGAATAGAAGTCGGGAGGAGTCCATGTGTGATGTTGGAAGGGCCGTCTATGGTTCAGTGGAAGCCGAGAGCAAAAATCAGAATCGCCAAAGCTGCTCCACTGCTTAGGATCAAGGAACTCATCAGCAGAATCGTCCCGAGACAGCCCGGCTTGGCCACCTCTTTCAGTCGGAACTTTTCGGCGATTTGATCGACCCGAGCCTTGGATTGGCCAAAGCTGGAATTGGTTCGCGCCTGAACCAATTGGACAGCTTGCG
>JBGSIY010000438.1:0-3278 GCA_041742275.1 Pirellulaceae bacterium
CATCGTCTGCGTGGTTGTTCCCAGAATGTCGTCAAGATCATCAAAGCGTGCTTGTTGCGGATCCGCTGGCTCGTCGTCCCATTGTCCTAAACGATAATATCCTGTCGCGATCAAACTATCGGGCGTCGGCTGAGGCAATTCATCCCCGGCGAGTTGTTCCAGCAAAAATTGATCGTAGGGTTTATCTTCGTTAAAAGACCGAATCACATAGTCGCGATAACGCCAGACAAAAGGCTTGGTTCCGTCTCGTTCAAAGCTATTGGATTCGGCGTAACGGACTAAATCCAGCCAATGCCGCGCCCATTTTTCACCGTAATGGGGCGAGGCCAACAAACGATCGATCAATTTTTCATAGGCCTGTGGATCGGGATCCTCCACAAATGCCTGCACTTCCGCTAACGTTGGCGGAAGCCCCAACAAGTCATACGTCGCTCGACGTATCAACGTCGCTCGTTCGGCCCGACCCGCTGGCTCAAACTGATTTTCCTCCAATCGACTCAAGACAAATCGATCGATTTCATTCGTAACCCATGTGGCATTTTCAACTTCGGGAAGAGGATGCGAAACGGGCGGTTGAAAGGCCCACCATTGCTTGGCCTCCTCCGTTATCAACGGTTGTTTGGCCACTTCGATTTCTGTTCGTTCTGCTTCCGGCCACGGTATACCTAACTGAACCCATAACGTCAGTGTTGCAATGTCTTCCGACGATAATTTCTCGTCAGGTGGCATCTCAAGCACGTCATGGTTGATAGCCTTGAGCAGCAAACTGGCACTATGATTTTCCAAGTTGACAGCCGGGCCACTATCGCCGCCCGTAGTGATCATCTGCGGAGAGGTCAGCGCCAAACCGCCTCCCAAATCTTCGGGATCTTCACCATGACACGGCAAACAGTTGTCCACCAATATCGGTTTGACTTTATCAACATAAAAATCATCCGCTTCGGCCGCCGTGAGCGTCGGTAGGGATCCCCCCAATTCCTGTAATTGAACATCGTCAAACCAAGCGGTCCCTGTCGACTGCCCCCATCCGCCAAAGTGACAACTCAAGAACACATTCGCATGTTCGCCCGAGTTGAATTCGCTGGTCAACAAGGTCCAGTCGTGAGTCCCCACCAAGGCCTCGGACTTCCCCTCCTGTTGCAACTCATTGATGGACAAGAAAACGCCAAGTCCCGAATTCGCGACCACAGAATCCGTCCGAACCCAAGCGGTGAAGCGATAGTCGGTCCGCGGTCTCAATTTGACCTGCAGGCTCCAACTCGCATCGGCGGGTTCTTGCGAATCGATCCTGACCGAGGGCTTCGATGTCCGCCCTTTCTCTGTATCTAACGAAAATTGCGACGACCCGCTCCAATTGCGCGTAACCCAGTCCAGCGGCGATTCACCCGCGTCTAACTTATCGAATCCACCATTCCGCACCAAATTGTCGGCCGGTGGCCCCGCTCCCAACACAGCCCTCGGCGCGGCCGAAAGCAACAATAGGCAAAACGCAGGAACAACGAGCCAATGGCCAGCTGGCATTTTGAGATGGTGCATCACCCCTGTCATTAACGCGAAACGTCCCTGTCTAAATACCAACCGGGATAAATGCGACCAAGAAGAGTTCTGATTCATTAACAGTTCCATAATTTCAACTAGCGGAAGATCGTGCCTGACATCCCACCTTCACAAACCCAAGGGCTCACTAACGAAACGGACAACGTCGCGAATCCCCGAATCCACGGGGAGCGATGTATTGGAGGGGTGCCACCCCATCGGCAAATTTCACTGCACTGCGATTTTCCATTGTACCATTTCGCAAAGCACGTTGGTAATTTTCGCGGCAGATTCTGAAGCTTTAAAACCGGCGTATCAATTCGTTATCGACGACGTTTTCGCAGACTCTCGCTGTATCGAGTGAGCGTTTTCTGCTCGGCGCGAGTCAAACTGTCGGCCCCCGACTCGGCAATTTTAGATAAGATTCGGTCACCTTCCGCTTGGAGTTTTTCCCATTTGGGATCCTCGTTCGGAGCATGGACTTTGAGTTTACTGCGCCGAATCTTCCAGCCCAAAGAAAAGGAATCCGCCCATTCACCAAAATTCAATTTTCCAAAAAAATAAATAGCTGCGAACAGTGCGCCACCTAAATGAGCCTCAAACGCAACACGCGAACCCGGCGTGAACGCCCCCATCAAATTTGAGACCACTAACATCGTTCCGACCAACCAAGCCGGCACCGGCAGCACTCCCCAAATGTTCAACGTCTGACGGGGAAAATTCAAAGCAAACAACATTACAATCGTGACAACTGCGCCGCTGGCCCCTACGCAGGTCGCCTCGCGACCACGCAGCAACGTGATAACCAACCAAAACAACCCCGAAAACACAATGCTCGCCAAATAGACTCGCAAAAACTCCCAACGGCCATAATGCTCTTCAATCCTCTTTCCCAGAAAAAAGAGCGCGAGCATGTTTCCGGCGATATGCCAAAACCCCGTCGACGTGTCCAACCGCGCATGAGCGAATCCATAGGTTACCAACGTGTAAACCTGCCAGGGTCGGCTGATTAGATCCGAATTCAAGGCCATCCAATCACTCAACCCGCCACGCGCAGGAGTGAACTGATCGACAAGAAATATCACGAAGTTAACAACAATCAACAACGTGACCATGGAGTAATCTGCGAGGCGCGATTGACCGCGCCAGGAGCGATCATCCGCATCCCTAATATAGCCTCGACTCTCGATCCCCATTCCGCTGGCCTTTGGAAAAACCGCTGATCTTGACCTAACCCGCGACAGGGCGGGCGATCCACTGGCATCGCAAACAAACTCACTTCAATGCCACACTATTCGGCGAGCCGAAGTTGTCCGCAACACATCGTTACATTCTTTTTCAGTTCGCCTTAAACGCAAAACACACCCCGCCTCAGCGCACTGGCATGCTCACGCGTCCCCGTGTCGTTCTGCCAACGCGACGAGCCCAATTAACGAGAAAACTTTTCTTCCGCTTGAGCAAAAAAGTTCACTATGTTTTCTCGTTTCAAATAGCTGGCGTTGAAAAAATAAAACCCAGCCAATGCTAGGGCAATCACAACCCCAACCACCACGCTACCAATCTGTATCCCTTGTGCAAACTGGCGTTCCGTCTCATCCATGCCCGGAGGTAAGGCGGCCGGTAAGATAAAAACGACCAAACTACCAACGATCATTCGCAACAGCACATAGACGCCTGCCACGACCGAGACAATCACCAATCCCTTCCGCCCCGACTCTTTATTCTGCAGTCCAAAAATCGCA
>JBGSIY010000439.1:0-2569 GCA_041742275.1 Pirellulaceae bacterium
ACCGAGCGAGGGGCGTTGACGATCAATTCAGAAATGATGTTGGACATTACGGACCGAGATGTTCTGCTGATTGATGATATCTTTGACACGGGGCATACGTTGAAAGAGGTAGTTCATTTGATGAAATCTCTGGGGCCCTCGAGTTTGAGATCCGCAGTGTTATTAAAAAAAACGGGTCGTCAGTTGGTGCAAATCGTTCCCGACTTTGTCGCTTTTGATATCCCGGATGAATTCGTAGTGGGTTACGGATTGGACTACAACGACGAGTACCGAAACTTACCTTATTTAGCTTGTTTGGAAACGGCAGATCTTCAAGCCACCCACTTTCACTCATGACGGCCCATTTAAACTATGTTGGATCAGCGAATCGCGGTTTTGAGCCGCACCTTTTGGCCTAACTCGAGCGCGACTGAATTGGCTTTAGGCAGCTTTTTAAAGCAACTTAAACTCAATGGTGCGGAAGCCCGATTGGTGACCAGCCAATGGGATGCGAATTGGTCGACAGAATTTGAATTTGGAGAAGTTCCGGCAAATCGGCTCCCTCGTTCAACCGGTGGAGCCTGGGCCGCGTCCCGATTTGTGAAAGCGGCAACATCGTGGTTGGTGCAGAACTGTTCTCAATGGGAGGCCGTGGTGGTTGCCGGGGGCTGCGAAGAACTGGAAGCAGCCATTCGAGCTAGAAACACCGGGGGCCCCAGGGCCGTGCTGATGCGACTGGAACGGCCCCTGGTCAATCGGTTGGAATCCTCGCCATCTATGAAAAAAAAGTTTATCAGCATGGCCGGAATGGCCGATGGCTTGGTTGTTTCCGACTCACCACTACTTCCCATTTTTGCCGGACTGATCGGGCACCAACGAAAAACTCATCTTATTCCCCATGGCGTCAACTGGGAGCCGTTCACTGTTACTCACGGCTTTCACTCCAAACAAGCCTTACGCCAATCCTTGAGCGAAGTTCATCCGCTGTTAGAGATCAATCGCGAAAATGTATTGGCCTTGTGCCATTCCGATTTCCAAGGGGAACAGGGGACCCATCGGCTGGTCGATGCATTTGCTCAAGTCGCCCGGCATCGCAAACAGGCGTTACTCTGGATTCTGGGGGATGGACCTCAGGCACGCGAAGTTTGGCAACAGATTAATGATTTGGAAATCGTCACCAAAGCCGTGATGGTCGGGAATTTTGATGAGAGCATGGATCCCTATTTGGCGGCTGATTTTTTTATCAGCCCCGATCGAGAACAATGGAACCATTTTGAAGTCAATCAAGCGGCTGCTTGCGGGCTGGGGACCTTATTTCATCATGCCGCCCCACGTCCCGAATGGTTTCACGTTGAGAATCACGGCTGGATCGCGACGGAAACCGACGCCGAAAATTGGGCCAAACAAATTATTGAAATCATCGATAGCGGTAACACACGAAGGGAAAAGGGACTCGCGGCACAGACCGAGATTCTCGATAGATTGAGTTGGTCGAAGATCATTCAACAATGGTCAGAATTGATCGATTTGGTTTTGAGTAGAAAGGTAACTTCTAATTGTGAATCGTAACGTTGTCTTTTTGACGGATGAGTGCACTCAACTGGGGCAACACCTGCTCTTAAACCACTTGAAGCGATCTCTGAGACAGCGGGATTGGAATGTTGAACATGTGGATTTTCAAACCTCGCGCCACACGTCCTCTGCCAATCCAATATGGCGTACGACAGAATCGAGAGATGCAAACGATACCGAGGAGTTATCAGTGGAGGGACGGCAATATGGAATTCGCCGTTCCCCGTATGATTGGAAAGTGTTATTCAGCTATCGCGCCCAACTCGCAAGAAACGACGCCCATGTCATTCATAATTGGTGTGGCGGGCCCCAAGTCGGCTGGGTAACCTGGGGACTGCCGGGCAATTTTGTAGAAACTCAAACCCGCGAGGAAACGTGTTTGAGAGCCAATCGATGGCGGGTTTGCAGCAAGACTCCCCAAGTGTTTGTTTCCGACACCGCGCACCTCTTTTCACTCCGTTTCGGAACGACGGCCAAGCATATCGATCACATTCAAATTTTGCCTGGGATTGACGATCCGCAAGTCGATCGGGATACCTCACGCGAAAAACTTTTAAACACATTGAGATTGCCGGCATCGGCCGTCATCGCCGCCACCCTCGTCCCCCTAAATGCCGCTAGCGATATCAAGGACTTGATTTGGGCCTGCGACTTGCTCAAGTGCATTCGCGATGATGTCCATTTGGTGGTCCTAGGTCAGGGTTCCGGGCAATGGCAATTGGAGCGATTCACACGTTGTACGGCTGTGCAGCAGCATGTTCACTTTGTTGGCGAGGAAACATCGGCAGCTGAGGTGATTCGTGCAGCGGATCTCTATTGGTCTTCGCAAACTCAGGAGGCCAACCCCGCCGGCGTTCTCTGTGCGATGCGATCAATGATCCCCGTCGTGAGTGTCTTGTCGGCCGAAAACAGCGATTTGATTCGCCATCAACAAACGGCCTTTGCCGTTAACCTTGGCCGCCGTGACCAGTACGCTCGATGGAGTAAGTTCTTATTGGAACAAGAGCGACCAAGGAGT
>JBGSIY010000440.1:0-7488 GCA_041742275.1 Pirellulaceae bacterium
ATTTAAAAAAGACAACCATCCTTGCTTCTAATTCTGACGTGTAGCCGTCCATGGCGATCTCCCTGGAAAATGAATTTTCAGCTATCATAGCCCTTCAACGCAATTAACCAAATACGGAAGTTATTTCAGGACTGTCCCTTATCATGTAACTCATGACTTCTCGCGGATGCACAGGATAGCTAGAAAATCTCGAGTAGCGAGTCCCCACAAAACCGATTACGAGACGGATTATCAGGAGGAAAAGTGCGACGATTCCTAAAAGCATATGGATCTGAAATAATGGCTGATCATCGTCCACAAGGAATCCAATCGCAATCGCCGCACTTATGGAGCCAGCAAACGCCCAATGAAAAATGCGGATGGGAATGTCCCAAACAAGAATCTTGCCCATTGTAAAACAGCTCACTTTCATGTGTTTGAATTTCTCGAACCAACAACAATGGTCATGAGATGCAGAACATGTGCCAGAGTGAGTCTGTTTGACAATATGTCGCGGTCTTGAAACACGTTGGTTGACGCGAATCGACATTTTGTGACTATCCAAAAAAAACAATTTGTTTCGCGGAATCACATTTTATTGGTTCTCACGTAAGAAACCCGCCTATTTTCCGCACGCTTGTCCCCAGCCCTGATCCCATAAGGACCGGTCGGTAAACAAATGTCGGCTTTAGCTCCCCAAACGATCAGAAAAAACGCTGCATTCGCTGAGAGAAAGGTGACAGTAAGGGCGCGAAAGTACAGGCGTAATCTTGACGTCCCTCGACGCTTGAAACCTGAATGGAAGATCTCCTCCATGTTCTCGCCTTACCTGGCTATCTGGCACTGCTGCCCGCCGCAATGGACTCCGATTCGCTCCAAGAAGCTTACAAAGAACTGCATGACGGACGCGATTCCCTGAAAAGAACAGCTCGGCAGCGACGAAACAAGCCACAAGGACAAGGACAAGGACAAGGACAAGGGCAAGGGCAATGGCAATGGCAACAAGTGATGACTGACGAAGGCATTCATCGCTCGATGCGGACGCACCGCGGCCGATTTCTAGAAGTGGTTCGCAAGCGTTCTTCGAGCAAGGAGGCGACGAATCTTGCTGCGCGGTTCGCAGTGGTCGAGTACGGCGCGACCGACTCGGAGCAAACCAAGTCGTATGATTTATCCCCAGATTACTTCCGTTTTATGTTCGCTGAATCGGTAGAGCCGACGAACCACGACAGCGAGCAGCAAATACGTCAATGTGTGATCGATCGCCACCGATCCGCTGCCTGAGTGCCCGCCAAGGCACTCGCAGCAAAGCAGGGATGCGATATCACGAACGGATGTGGTCGGTGATCGCCACTTACAAAAAGCAAAACCCTGCATTTTCTCGTTCCTTCAAGAATCGCTCGCGGCCAAGCTCGCCGGGCAGCCCGCCCCAAGCATACTCGTCTAAGCTGTTCTTGCGAAACACGCAAACCAACGATTCCGATTGTGATTAACCGTTCACCGCCGAAGACTGTAAACGGCTATAACGATGCTTCGGAAGCACTTGCCTATTGGCCTGAAAAAGTCCGCTTCCAGGCGACAATTTCCACTTCGCGCGAAAGAGCCAATAAGTTGTCCATTTCCACGGTTGAGTACGATTTTTAGCTAGCGGGCGACGTGCTTAATTCTCTATTTTAAATGCAACAGTCGATGAATCCGCCATATGAAAACGGTAGCACACTCGATGGTCGATTGCTAGTACATCCGCAAAAATTGGATTTGTTGAATGCAACCATGTTAAAAGCAGATGTCGATTTTTCGGGTGCGGCGCCGGCAGGTTGTATTTCGTTCCGTTTGCCCGTTGACTAGGAGACTTAGTATGAATCGCAAGGTAAGCAGAGTAATATTGTTCGTTACGGTAGTTATAGGAATCTCCGCCATGATTCCAAATGAAGTAACCGCCCAACTTTTCCGTGGACGCCTCGGCGGGCAGAAACATTGCCAACCCGTTTGCTGCACACCCACTTACAATCAGATGTCTTACCAACAGTATAATGGTTCCTACTATGGCTCGAACTATGGTTCCGCTTCCTACGTGAGCCATCAACCGTCGAATTGTTGCGGTTCGATGTCGGCTTACGGAACCTATACTTCAGGAATGAATCAATCAGGTTCGCAATATCCTCATCCTCAGGAAAGCTTTGATTCCCAAGGAAACCGCATCGATATGGGCAACCAGTGGAACAACCAACAGCGATTTGATGCACAAGGTAATCCAATAGATATGGGTACTCAAGTGAACGGTCAGCAACGCTTTGACGCACAAGGCAATCGCATCGACGCACAAGGCAATCGCATCGACGTAGATGGTCGATTGGACGGACAGCAACGCTTTGACGCACAAGGCAATCGCATCGACGTAGATGGTCGATTGGACGGACAACAACGCTTTGACGCACAAGGCAATCGCATCAATGCAGATGGTCGATTGGACGGACAACAACGCTTTGATGCACAAGGCAATCGCATCGACGCAGATGGTCGATTGGACGGACAGCAACGCTTAGACGCAGACGGCAATCGCATCAATGCAGATGGCCAATTGGATGGTCAGCAACGCTTAGACACGCAAGGCAACCCCATCGATTCGAATGTTCCACGCAACCAGGGTGGTACTCAAATCGATCCAACTTCTTCCCGAACGGGAGTTCAAGGTTCGACCGGTGTGGGCGGCGTGGAAACTCCCATATCGCGTGATCGTTAGTTCTTGATGTAAGTTAAGTTTTTGGAAATACCTGCCCTACCAATGAACAGGGTTTTGGATTCTTTAAAAAACGGGGTGAGATCAATTTTCGATCGCTCCCCGTTTTTTTCGTTAATCTGTAGTGAATTGTTATTCTGTGTTGAATTGTCAATTTCAAGTATTGAGATCGCCTACGAGGCTTGTAACTTGTGGGTTGCAACGTTTTGGATCGCATCGCGGCGACCTAGCGCAGATCAAGAGTTGATCGAACCGCCGCATCAGAAGCAAGTGTTGAGATCTATTGACTTACACTCATTTCCAAAACCATTGCAGACGACCCCGTCGTAAAGCTTTTGCTTTCGATCCTCCTTTAATAGTTTTAGAATCGCAACTTGTTGAGAACCGTTGAATTGTTGTTCAGGACCGTTGGGTAAATGAATGCCAGTTTCAGCTCCACGAATTTATTAAAAAGCCGCTACTTTCACGGATGGGCTGTGAATTTTTGATAGTCGTCGTTCGCTCCACGAACGAAGCGTCCTTTATCGTAACGTTCGCGGAGCAAACGACGACACAATTATCTGAGGTGTTGATAAATTCACAACCTAGGAGCGACAGGCGGCATTAAAAATCCGGATGCTGCTAATCAAACTTAAGATTTTTGCGTCGCTAAAAATGAGCATGTTAGCCGGCCTTAGGAACAATCTCGATTACCGATATGAAAGGCCCCCTCCAACCGAGACAAACTCAGATGGAGGGGAAGTGGTTCGGTTTCCGCCCTTTAGTGATGAATTCTTCGCTCCCCCGAGATGAACTCCGAGGGGGCTTGTATAACTTTGGGTCCCGTTGGTTTAGAAAACTCGCCTCCGAGCTCGACTCGGGGGAAGCCCGGATTACTTACTAGCCCGCTAAGTTCGATAAACCGTTGAATGTTAATGAACCGCTCGTTTCAAGTATTTTGAAGTCTTTTTTCCGCGGAACATGACGGTTCGGAACTTACGGATTCTCGCTCCGACATGTTACCAGCTTCGTTAAAAGCCGGCGCTTCAACGAACTTCCAGTCACCACCTTAATTCCAAGGTCCCCGGGCGTCGATTTCACCGTATGAGCCTACACTTGTCGAGTCATTGTAAAACTCGTCCACGATTCCAGGTGTGGGCGGAATCATACCACATTCCGTCAGTCTATCCGTCTAGCGGGAGCAATCTACAGGAATCTGCCGTCAATGGAGAGTTTTCCATTTTTGAAGGGAGTCCTCAATTCAACGAGTTCGGACCGCGTATCCCCTTGGCGGTTGAAAATTCTCCCCGCCGAAACCAATGCCCAAGAAAAAACGTAATCGTGATTCTGTCGCTCAAACCAATACTCGCTGACGGATCAATCGATTCCCGCAGCTAATCTAAAACATGCCACAATTAGTCCGAACGTCTTGCTCTGCGGCTGATACCAGTCCCGCTAAAGAATTGATTGAATATGCCGGACGAAGAGAGTAAAAAACGGGCTCGCCTTATTAGAATGTGTCATGAGGGACGCCGGCATTGCGTTCGCGTTTAGCAGCAGAAGACCTTAGATGACCAAGGCGATGGGCGGCGGCTGGTAGTGGAAAACCGCGGATGAAGTGACTTTTTGACAAAAAGAGTTCGTTTCGCCCAAAATCTTTTGCAACCAAACACGGTTTCCGGCGACCTATCTGCATCACAAGAAGGAGACAAGCGTTCCCATGAGCCGAGACCGAAAAGACGTCCTGATCGAACTGCTGGTGATCCAGGCTCAATCGGGCGATCCCAAGGCTATCGGTCAATTAGCGGAACTCTTTCAACAAGAACTGGTGGCCTACGCGTTTCGAATCGTGGGAGAGGCCCATTCCGCGCGGGACGTCGTCCAGGAAGCTTGGCTCAATGTCATTCGAAGTCTTGGCCGACTGAGCGACCCCGCCTCGTTTCGTTCTTGGGTCTTTCGCATCGTTCACAACAAATCGATGGATAACCTGCGCAAGGTTGTCCGCGACCGACAAGAACTTGAAAGTATGGGACGTTTGATCGTGAAACAGCAGAACCCGAACAGGATCGAGGAGAACAGCGGCGTGGAAGAGATCCGAAATTCAATCGGCTCTCTACCCCCTGCAGATCGAGCATTGCTGATTCTGTATTACGAAAATGATCTTCCGATCCGTGAAATAGCGGTGATCACGGGCAATACCGAATCCGCGACCAAATCGAAACTGTATCACATCCGTCAAAAATTGAAACTAAGTTTGTCTAAATCAGAAGGTCTTAACCATGTCAGATAAGAATAGTCAGAATATTGATGCCAAAATTCGGGCCGCATTGGAGAGCGATGCCCCGGACGACTTTATGCCCAGTTTCGATGAACAATCCTTATTCGCTCAGGCGATGCAGCTTTTTCGAGGCAGGAATCGTTGGATCAACTCGATCATGGTGATTTGTAGTTTGGCATGTGTCGGATTTTCTGGCTATGCAGCCTATCGCTTCTACTGGGCAGTCGAAATGAAGGAGCTGATTGCCTGGTCCGTTGCGTTCATCATCGGGTTCTTAGCCGTCTCGATCATGAAAATCTGGGCATGGTTGGAAATTGAAAAATACAGCACTATCAGGGAAATCAAACGCCTGGAACTGCAGGTCGTCGCACTTCGCGAGCAAATGCAGGAGGGCTGAAGTGCCGAGGGTTGAGACTGACGGTCGATCGGATTCCCACTAGCCTCCCGGCCAACAATTTACGCCTGGATGCGTAGGGCAGCTGGTGCCGTTATTCAGGGATCGCTAAATTGTGTCCCATTAGTATTCCGTATTTCACACAGGTTTCGAATGATGAGCGACAAACCGATTCCCGACCCAGACTGTCCAGACCCGATGCGAGTCGACAAATGTGTCGCGATGGTCCATGTGGAAGATGTCGATGCTGCGGCGCTGTTCTATACTTTGTTGGGGTTTGGCTGCGAGAGTCGTTACCGCAGGGAGGATGGCATCACGAACTTTGCCGGGATGGTTTCTGGTGGTGCAAAGTTGTTTTTGGCGCTGGCGTCTGGACCGATCGTACCAAGCCAACAGGCGATTCTGTTCTATATGTATTCCCTTGATGTCCAGGGACTACGAGAACATCTTTTGACCCGCGGCCTGCAAGACGGTGGGATACCACCAGGGTTGCGCAAGGCTGGTGAGGAAGGCTACATGCCTGAAAGAAATGCGGTCTATTCGATTTGCTATCCATGCTATATGCCACAGGGCGAGTTGCGTGTGCAGGATTTGGACGGCTATACCATCCTGGTGGGACAATTGAGTTGATATTGTAGTAGGCACACTCCGCTGTGCCGTAACTCTTGCGGACGGCAGAACGGAGTCTGCCTGCTATTGTCGGCAACTCGCCCAGGAATCGAACCTGGACTTGCAGTTCCGAAGGCTATTTTGCACATCCCGCGCCACGCGGACTGGCGTCATGTATTGACCTACAATCTCACAAACAAAGCCTCACACACAAAGACTTCATCCTACCCAAGGGTGACCGATCGGAATTGAACCGACATCGACTTGGTTCACAGCCAAGTCCCTGGACCAGTACAGGACGGCCACCATCTGAACGCTCAGTACCGGAGGCAAGGGTCGAAACTGCGGACTTCTGGTTCAGAGCCTGATGCAACGACCAACAATTGCTACTCCGGAATGTTCATTTGTTTCTTTAGCCCGGGTGGAAGGAGTTGAACCTTCATACCACTGCTTCAAAGGCAGCTGGCTTACCGTTAGCCGACACCCGAAAACAGGATTCAGACTCCTCCCTACTCACTTTCGTAGAAATCCTGCCCCTGTTCATCGGAGCCGAGACTTAGAACCTGTCCCAGAACCTATTAGCCTTGGGGCACTAGCCCTCGGTTTATTCGGTCGAACCGGACGCTAACGCGTTTCGGCTGATGATTCCAATCTTCTGCTAATGAGGCCGGAGAGATTCGAACTCTCGCCCACCTGGTTAAAAGCCAGGGATGCTGCCGTTACACCACAACCTCAAGTCAGACTTTAGGTGGCAGGCGTTTGGACTGAAGGATGATCATAAATCGATACAACATTTCTCGGTTTCCTTGTTTGTATTTCTTGTTTAGGCGAGCGGCAGATTTGTTCTTGCCATTCGCAATGATCCTCGCGAAAACGCTCGCGTGTTTGGTAGTGGAATTTGTTAATATTCCCGGGCATTCGCCAGCTAAATCGCAAAGACGTTTGCACGCGTAGAGGGAATATGGTGAGTCCCACTGCGTTGATACTTTCGGGTTCGCTTTCCTCAACACCACTACCGAAGATCGCATTGCGATACATAAAAATTTCCAACTGCACAGTGGACCGAGAGGTGCTTGAACCCTCGTCTGCGGCTCTTCAGGCCGCCGCTATACCGTCTCAGCTACCAGTCCAGAATAAGGTTTTAGTAAACACGACCTTATACCTTGATTTCTAATCGCTCAACATCTACAAGCCTAACGAAAAAACCCGGTGTCACTTGCAGCGACACCGGGTTTCAACGCTTGAATGCGTGGATTAGGCCCAATGTCATCCGCGATTGAGATGTAGCGATTGCGCACCCGCAGATTGCGATGCGAGGCGTCCGCCCATCTCAAATGCTTGCTCAGCCGATTTCGACTGAGGTGACATAGACCGTTTTAAAAACATGACTGCAATATCCCTCTAAAGTTCCCGATCGACATGCCATCGGCGAAACGAAGTTGATGTGTTCGTTAGATGAGACGACGCTTTGCCTAGGTGGTTCGCACAAAAATAAGGTTTCTTTGAATA
>JBGSIY010000441.1:0-3186 GCA_041742275.1 Pirellulaceae bacterium
CGAAAGACCAGAAAACAGCGACTTGCTCAACTCGGAATCGATCCACTGAAAATCAAATCTGTACCGCCAAAAACCCAACTCTGATACACTCATACACTCATACACTCAGCCCCTCAACAAAAAATGGCGCTGTCCAGCTAAACAACAGCTTAATAAGCCGCAGCGGCCAACGCCAGTTCGTCTTCAAAAATAAACAGCGCAAATTCGATCAGCGTCGCAGCGACTCTAAAGGTCCTCGTAGTAGCTGGCTGGTGAGCTGGTCGACGGACAACAATCCAATTAATTCACCGTCATTTCCGACTACTTTGGCCAACGTTTCGCGGTTGGTCTGCATTCTCAACAGCGCTTCGGCAAACGGTTCGTCACCCCGGATCGCCATAAACGGTTTGGGCTCAGGTAGCTTTTTTCGAGATGTGTCCAAAACGAGCAAATCAACCAAATGAATGTAGCCTTTGAGATCCGTTCGACTGGAGCCCGAAACAGGGATATCCGCCATGGAATATCGCTGAGCATGTTTTATCGCTAAAGCGACATCGAGGTTTTGATTAATAACGGGGATACGACTCATCGGCGTGCAGACCTGCCGAACAGCCTTGCCGGCGACTAAAAAGAAATTCTGACTCAATTGTCGTTGGGTGGGGTGGAGCACACCAACCTGTTGGCCTTCATCTAACACTGCTTGGAGTTCGTGGCGCGCCAGTGCCAGTCGCAGGCGTTCGGGGGACTGTCCAATGAATTTTTCCAAGACCCGAGAGAATCCCCACAGCAATCCAGAAAACGGCGCTAACAAGGCAGAGCAAATCAGCAATGGAACGGCACTAAACCGGTACATCCGATTCGGAGCTTGGAACGCGATGGACTTGGGAAGTGATTCGCCAAACACAAACAAAAAGGGCGTAAGCAAAAACGTGGCCAGCATCTCAGTCGTCGGACCACTGTCGGCAATGGTTTGAGTCACGAACATAACGATGCTAAAGGAGACCAAGTAGTTAGCAATATTATTGCCGATGAGCAATGTACCGACCAAAAACGCGGGATGATTGGCCAGCCATATCAAAAAATTGCTCAGACGATCTCCCTCCAACGCACGAATGACAAGTTTAACGCGGCTAGCGCGGTAGAACGCCGTTTCTGTACCACTAAAAAAGCCGCTGCCGATAACGCCCACTATAAAAAACACGCAAGTCAACCAGATCATGATTCGCCATCCCGTTGGGGAACCAACGTTAATTCAACCACGATATTTCCACGCTCACCACATTCGACGACCCGGAAATGAAAAGGCCCCCAGACGCATTCGTCACCGGCCTGAGCCAAACGTTGTGTTTCTTCTTGAATCACTCCCGCGACCGTGATGCTGTGAGTACGGGGAATTTCCACTTCCAGTTTTCTGGCCAATTGCCGCAAACTCATCATGCCGGCAACCACCCATTTGCCCTCGGAAATCGGATGGAGAGGGTTGCGATCAAGCAATCGGCGACTGCGGCTGGGAGCATAATTGAAGATCGTTTCCATGACGTCCTCAATCGTAAGCACACCGATTGTTTCTCCATATTCGTTCACCACGACGGTGACCTCGCGATCTTGCGATGACATCCCCTCCAAGGCATCGGCGACGGTGGAACACCATGGCATGTAGAGAACGTGCTCCCCCAACCGTTCGAGATTCTTTTCCGGAAGTGAAAAAAAATTGTCGAGCCGGATAGCTTGCTCGATTTCGTCACTATCGGGCTCTGTTACGAGCAAGTAGCCCCCGGCTGGAACCTTGCCACCTAAAATTTTCAAATCGACGGGAGGGCGAAAGTGTTCGAACTGGGTCCGGGGACGCATCCATTCGTCGACGCGAATGCTGGAGAGATAAACGATATTATGGATCACGGCCTGCTCTTGTTTGACCAGGGATTCATCGATACCCGAAATGGCAATAGCCCGCTCAATGTCACTCGATTCCAAATAAGGTTCGGCGCGAAAACCGGGCCAGAGCACTCGTCGAACAACCTTATTGACGTTGTTGACAACGGGATGAATGGGCGAAAGCAATCGCACAGCCAACGTCAACGGGAGACCGATCATGGTAGCAAATTGGCGCGGGGCCAAAACTCCGATCGTTTTGGGAACCATCTCACCAAAAATGATAATCATTAGCAACGTCCCCATGGCGAACCCAAAGACCATGACTTGCCCCGCGCTCTCCAGTCGCAGAGCACAAATCGAGCTCAAGGTAAAAAACGCCATGTTGACCACGAGATTGCTAAACAAAATCGCCGATAGGAGCCGGTCGGGGTCTGCCAATAAACCAGCCGCAGCCCTTTCTGCCGAACTTCCACTACCCATTTGCCGGCGATCGAGAGGGCGTAACGAAAACAACGCCGCTTCACTGGCCGAGAAAAATGCTGAACCCAGCAATAACAAGGCCATCACAATTAAAAAGGGGGAAAGGTCAAGTAAAGCGTTCATAGCCTCCGCATCACTGCTGAGAATTTTTGAAAAATTGAGATCGGTTATTCGTCTTCGCTCGAACGTGACCTTCCGGTCGAGATTCGAAACTCATGAAGTCGAGGCATGATCATTGCGGTGGTGGCAAATCCATAGGCAAGGGCCACCACGATGATCACCGAGGCATAGCCCTTGAGAAGCAAACTTGTGATCGAATAAAACATGGCCAACGGGAGAATGCCTGAGGCCAAACCGATCGCTGGAGACTGCGTCTGCCAGCCAAGAGCCACATACAAGCCAATCGCGCCTCCGACAATGCATGCCAGGAAAGGGGCTAACTGGGCCTCAACCTTTCCGGTGAATGAGACCAGCATCACCATGCTGGTGATCACGCCTAAAAACAAAAAGAACACTGTCCCCAAACTTACACTGATGGCCGTGCGGGTGCTGGAATGGGACATGCCGCAATGCAGGCCGAGTGTGGCGACAAACACGTTGAGGATCAAGCTGCCCAAAATGACAAACAGATAGTTTTCTGTTGAAAGAACCTCCATCCACCAAAGGTAACCGCAGAGGGCGAGTGGGAGCAGAATCAGATCAAGGCCCAAATACAAAACACCAAATAATTTTCCAAACAGAAATTCTTTGGGAGAAATATCGGTGACCTGCAACAAATCAATCGCTTTGCCATCCCGCTCTGTCGTGATGGAAGTGACCGCCAGGGCTGTCAAAATCACTAGGCTGACGAGC
>JBGSIY010000442.1:0-6874 GCA_041742275.1 Pirellulaceae bacterium
ACCGTCCCCAATCCCACTATGCCAACGTGACTTTTTTCCATGCGACTTTGTCAAAACTCCTACTCATTATAAAAATTAAATTGTTTGATAACGTCGCCAAACTGACGAACTGAATCAGTTGAGCCGGCTCACATAAACCCGGCGGCCTGGCTGAGACAACGGCGACCAACGTCGAACATACTGCTTGTATTTTAAACGCTTTCAAAATTATCCCATAGGTAACGTAATCGGTTGTTTTCGGCGCCTGATCGATTGCTCTTCAACGAAGGGGCGGTGGCAAGTTGCGGTCTGGGGACTCTGATCTACAGCCCCGCCCGCAAACAGTAGCCTCTCACATCCTGAATCTCGGGTTACCGCCAAAAAAATTGGTTCTTCGTGGCGATATTTGGTTTCTTAAGTTGGATGGTCAGGGAGTTGGCTCGGGCAAATGGATGGCAGAATCCGCCCTGCATGGGACGACAGGTATTCGTTTCTATGAAACGGAAAGGTTTCCGATGCGGTTGCCTGGCCAGGATTTGGCAGGACTTCCAAAACTTGTTATTCTAGTCAGTCACGAAACAATCAAGTTTCAGGCTTGGTCTGGCGTCGCAGAGGACAGGACTCAGTCGTTCACAAACGTCTAATTCCACGACACTCAATGGCAAATAAACAACGCTCGGCAGTGCCCCATCATCGCACGCGAAAAGATCACTCGACGGAAACGGCAGAAGATTATGTTGAGGCCATTGCCGATGTGATTGCGCGTAAAGAAGTTTGCCGCGTCTCGGATCTCGCGAACCTGTTTGGAGTTAGCCATGTCACCGTCTCCCGCATCGTCAATCGGCTTCAGCAGGAAGGCTGGCTGAACACCAAGCCATATTATCCCGTCGAGTTGACCAGCAAAGGCAAACGTTTGGCGGCCGAATCCAAACATCGCCACCAGGTTGTCTTGGAATTCCTGTTGGCCATCGGCGTGGATTTAGCAACTGCCGAAATTGACTCCGAAGGGATCGAACATCACGTTAGTAAAGTTACTCTTGACGCCATGCAACGCTTCACAACCCGTCAAAAATAATTCCGTCCGACGATCGCCACGATGCCAACGGGCGACTTTGCTCAAGAAGGTCGGGTGCTCAAGAAGGTCGGGTGCTAAACAACACCAGAAGAAACCCATCGGATCAGCCGGTAACGGGCCACGAAACCGTGAGGGGGTGGTCCAGCAAAGGGACGTAGAATCGCCAAAAACTAAAATGAGCGATGGTGGCGGCAAACCAGCGATGAGCCGGGGCCATCCATCCGATTACCTCGCCAAATTGACCGGCGGCCCGTAACAAAAACGAGAGAAGCAGGAACCAGACAGCGATTGCTAAACTAGCAGGGATCCCCAGGATCATGCTAGTGACAACGAGGCAATACAGAATCTCTCGTCTTCCCAGAAATACGGAGGGATGGAACACCCATTTTTCCACAATTGCGATTAACGCACCTATCAAAACCGCAGCCAACCAGCGTTGCCCGCCCTGAAACAACGCAGCCAGGAATGTCTCCATCAAAACGGCCAACGAAACGCTGTCGAAAGAGGAAGGCTCACCTGGACGCGCCGCGAACAATTCCAGGAAAACCATCAACAGGCCGATACTCATGCCAAAAACCAAGACAGATCTCTGGATGGGATCAGCCTGCCAACGAAACAGCGAACCGGTGAACAACAGACAAATCAAAATCAAATGGCCTAGAATTTGAACACCCGCAGTCCAGTTGAGAATGCCTATGGCTCGAAGAAGAGGCGGGGTGGTTGTTCGCCATTCAATGGAAATCGGCTGTGGGAGGATGATCCCCAAACTGACAATGAGAAGAAACACGAAACCTAAAAAAAGTTCCACATACAGGTACCGGGCATCGATAGGCAGACCGCAGCATTTCGACTCCCCGCCTTGCTCCAGCCAACCGATCACCGGCATGTTTTCTCGCATGGAAAGTCCGCTGCCGCAGAAAGGACAATGACTTTTACCCAAAAGGGTCTTCCCGCGTGGGACGCGCCAGGCAACCACATTCAAAAAACTCGCAAAACAGCCACCCAGAAAAACAATCCAGATCGTCGCGAAACCGGCGAAGCCCCACAGCCAATATTCCTGCAGTTGCATCAACGTGCGAGTTATCCATGCGGGCGCAATCGGGCTATCGATCAGCCAACCGGAGAACATTGGCAGCGTTACTAGCAACAAAAAGACGACGATCACAGACCATTTCAACGTCGTTGCAATGCGTTTAAGGGTGGTTGATCTTTTGGGTTCAGTCATCAATGTTTCTGCAAAACAAACATAGTTTCTTCAAAACCAAACACCAGCAAGTAAATGGCCCACGTCAGCCTAAACGCTACGCCCTGTCATCAAACGTGTCATCAATGTTGATGTCCTGGAGCTTAAGTCTCTTATTCGGCAATCGCCGAAGTCGTCGGAGGCAGTTTGTTGTGCGAGCCATCACAATAGGGAGCCCGTGTTGTTTGTTTGCATTGACAAAAACTGCATGATTTCGATTCCTCTGCCGTGAAAACCAACGGAGTAAAGCTGGTTTCGCGGTGGGCGCCGTCACAAAACGGTTGTTTGGCAGATAAGCACGCATGTGCAATAGGCGTACTTCTTGCCCGCCTCTAACTCGACTCGTTGTGGGCAATTTGCGGCGGCCTTGGGCAAATTCATCTTGCGTGTCCTACGAAAAAAAGAAAAACGTCTGTTTAACATCATTACTGAACGCTGTAAAATAGCTCAAACGAGCGGGCTCGCCAAGCGTCGGGAGTCAGATCGGTCGAAATCTCGTTCGGTTGTTGACCGTTTTGTGAGGCCTGATCAAGTGGACTGGGATTCGTCGGATTGGCCTAAGTATTTCGGTTCCTGACGCGTTATCGTTTCTTTGGCAGAGAGCCATCCCGTTGACGCGGGGCTACGTTCCCCACAATCCATTTTTATGGGCAGAAGCGGGATAGAGTTGCTTTCTGGTTCTTGTCAAAATCGCTGTTCCCCTGTCAAATTCGAATTCCTGGAACGCCCCGGCAACGCCGCCGGGCAGACAGGCACGCCGGGCACCCATTGTGGATCGAGTGGATCCATTTACTTTTTATCGTCATGCGGAAATCCACGCCGACTTCATCCGAAAATATCGGATTCAGTGAAAATCGGCACCGCACCTTATCAACGCCGATTGGCGAACATCATGACCAAAATTCAATTCACCAAAATGCATGGTTTGGGGAACGACTACGTTTACCTTGACTGTTTCAATCATCCCACACCTCCGCATCCGGACAGGTTAGCGATTCAGATCGCAGATCGACATTTTGGCGTCGGCGGCGATGGCTTGATTCTTATTTGCCCCTCGGAATCGGCGGACGCCCGAATGCGGATGTTCAATGCCGATGGAAGCGAGGCTGAAATGTGTGGAAACGGAATTCGCTGTGTTGCCAAGTACTTGATTGACCATCGAATCGTTCCGTCGGAAAAAATGACCGTTGCGACAGGGGCTGGCGTTTTAGTCCTGGAGGTAACAGCCCAGGATGGCAAGGCCGAGAAGGTCCGTGTCGATATGGGCGAACCCGTGTTGGAACCCGCCAAAATTCCTTCTACCTTCTCCGGGACGAACGTAATTGATCAGACGTTGACTGTCGATGGCCGCGATTTTAAGGTCACTTGCCTATCGATGGGGAACCCACATTGTGTGATTTTTGTAGACGAAATCACAGACGAGTTGGTGCGTACGTGGGGACCCAAGATTGAACATAGTCCGTGTTTTCCGGCGCGGACGAATGTGGAGTTTGTTCGTGTGGTCTCGCGGACCGAGGTTCATCAGCGGACTTGGGAGCGGGGGTCGGGTGAAACGTTGGCCTGTGGCACTGGGGCGAGCGCTGTTTGCGTGGCGGGAGTCTTGACCGGGCGAACCGAACGCCAAATTCTGAACCATTTGTTAGGCGGTGATTTAGAATTGGAGTGGAACGAATCGACAAATCATGTGTTTAAGACAGGGCCGGCGACTGAAGTTTTCACCGGTGTTTGGGAGGGGATTTGGTAGGCGAATCGGTAATTGCTAGCTGTGAAACATGCCGGTCTAGATTGACGTTTCACATGACTAGCTTATGAGTTAAAAGGTAACGAACGAAAGTCCTAGTTGAGGCCGACCCAAGTCCCTGTTTTTTGCCTTGCCGGTCCCCTCCTAACGCGTCTCACAAGTCTCCAGCTGTTTGTTTACATGAGTCAATCTACAAAGGCACAGCAATTAATCGGCCAAGTCGTGGCAACGGGTTTACCTCTGTTCGCCTCTGCGATGGATTATCGCGTCGCCAGTTACGAACCCTGTTGTGACCCACGGCATTCCGACTCGCGGAACGAGCATGTGATTTATGTTTTTTGGCATGAATTCATTATGCCCCTGATTTCTCGCTGGGGATGGTGTGATTTGACCTTGTTGGTCAGTCAGCATCGCGACGCCGAATGGTTAAATCAAGTTGCTGGGCGAATGGGTTTTCAGATGGCTCGCGGCAGTTCCACACGTGGTGGACCTGCTGCCATACGTCGACTCACGCAATTGGGAAATCAATCTTCGCTCGTAATTACGCCTGACGGGCCAAGGGGACCGCGACGGCAGATGGCGCCCGGTGCGGTCTATTTGGCCTCTCAATTGGAGATGCCCATTATTCCGATCGGAGTAGGGCTCAGTCGTGCCCACCGATTAAACACTTGGGACAAGTTCGCGATTCCCCTACCTACCAGTCGTGTAAGGGTGATTTTTGGCCCCAAAATATATTTGCCCGGCACGGATGATCGCGAACAACTCGATCGTTATCGCGAAAGTGTATTGTGTAGTGTTAACGAATTAACTCACACAGCGCAACGCTGGGCCGATCGAGAACTGAGTTTTGACAGCTATGAGCCTCCGAGCCGTCTTTGTTTTGGAAACATAAGAACCGTGAAAACACCACCGAGGTCGGTATCGGTCTCGGAAACTGAGGAAGATGAAGCGGAAATGTCGCAACAAGCGGCGTGACAGGGTCCCACCAAGTAATTGTCCGGAAATAAGTTCCCGGATTAGCCGGAACGCGATAGCGTCCGGTTCCCATCAAAACCGGGTGCTATCGCACTGCGGCTGATTTATTAAACAGGATGTTGTTACGGGACAGTTCCTAAGGGTACCGAATCCGTTATTTTGAATTTTCGTCTTGCATATTGGAATTCATTGTTTATGCTAGGGCTTATTGTTTTGAGGCGAAGTTGGTACTTCGTTTTCAAAACGGCGTGTTGAATACAGGGATTTGCGGCCGCTTGCAGCCTAAACTGCTAAAGAGCTACTGACGACGAGTCAACCAAGAACGATTGAATCTCAATTGTTCGAAAGGGTCCAGCGAGTGAACTCGCATTTTGTTATTGGGACCTATGCTGGCTGACTCGAAACGACTTGCTTGGTGGCTGAAGAGTTTTGTGGCGAATCCCTGTTAACTTTTACTAAGTTGAATGGGACCCAAAGCATGTCTGCCAAGAATCGCAATTCTGAAACCGACTCGACTTCTGCAGCGACACAACAGCACTCTCACAGTCGAACGGTTCAATCGCCCGAGGCCCAGGCCGCTGCTGTTCTCGGCGCTTCTACGGTTGCCGTTCACGGTGGCGAGCGTCGCCAAAAGTTCGCCCATGCGTTGGCCGATCCCATTGTCTGCACTTCCACCTATTCGTTCGAAAGTACTCAGGCGGTAATTAATTTTATCGAGCAAGCCGAAGATCGGGGTGAGTATGGAAGGTATGGCAATCCCAATGAGAAAACCGTCGAACGAAAGTTGGCCGCGCTCGAGGGTGCTGAAAAAGCATTATTGTATTCCAGTGGAATGGCCGCGTTGGTTGGATTGATGATGTCCAAATTAAACGCCGGTGACGAAGTCGTGTTTTTTGACGAGTGTTATCATCGCAGCCGCGAGTTTTGCGCTAAGCACTTGTCTCGTTTTGGTGTTGTCACCCGTCAAGTAAAAACGGGAGATTATGCGGCGATGGAAGCTGCCGTTACGTCTCGAACTAAAATGCTCATTAGCGAGTCGCCGACCAATCCTCATTTAACCATTGTCGATTTAGAAAAATTTGTGGAGATCGGGAGAAGGAAAGGGGTCGAGACGTTGATCGACGCGACCTTGGCCACCCCGTTCAATTTGCAGCCCATTCGATTTGGAGTCGACTACGTACTTCACTCGGCCACCAAATATCTGGCGGGGCACAACGATCTGTTGGCTGGCGTGATTCTGGGGTCCCAGGCAAAACTGGCTGCCGTGGAGAACCTGCGCGGGATTATGGGTGCGATCAGTTCTGCCCACAATTGCTATTTGTTACAACGCGGGCTGAAAACATTTGAAATTCGCATGCAACGTCACAACGAAAACGGTTTAGCGATTGCCCGCTATTTGGAATCGCACCCGGCCGTGCGCAAGGTTTACTATCCTGGGTTGGAGTCCCATCCTGGCCACGACGTAGCCGTTCGAACCATGAAAGGGTTCGGAGGTTTGATTACTTTTGAACTTCAGAATACGGACTGGAAAGCCGCGGCACGCGTGGTCGACGCCTGCAAGATTTTCCGAATTGCTCCCAGTTTGGGAGGCGTGGAATCGCTCATCGAGCAGCCTTTGGTAATGAGCTACTTCAAATTGCCACCTGAGGACCGTAAGAAATTTGGGATTAGTGACAACATGATTCGCATCGCCGCAGGAATTGAAAACGCCGTTGACTTGATCCGCGATCTGGAACAAGCATTAGCCGCGGCGAACAGTTAGCAACCAATTCAACAGGGTAGCCCTTGGGCTCATGGGCAATCCGAACAGGCCGTGGTAACGACGGCAAGTCTGTTGTGGCGAGTTTCTCGGCCGACGACT
>JBGSIY010000443.1:0-4103 GCA_041742275.1 Pirellulaceae bacterium
GGCCTGCCGTTTGCATTGGAGAAGGGCTGAACTGCGTGGAACGGTGAACTCGAAAAGTCCACCGTTCATTCAGTATGAGATTCATTTAAATTGCTGTTGTTGGAATCCGGGCAAATGCCCTAGGCTGTCTGACTTAGGAGCTCTGAGCCGTCGAAACGACGGACTCGTGGGGCGTCCCGTCGATGCGTCTTGGGGAGCGAAGCCCGACGAAGGGTTGGCTAGGTGCGTTGTTGAATTTCGATTTTAGGATGAGACGCATCGAGGATAAACCGCGGTGCGTGTGCACCGGATTCGACTCGCGTAAACAGACGCAAACCCTTTTGGGTTGATCCAACGGAACCCTGTTTTTTAGGTGGTTGCACAGCACAAGGTGACTGCCTGCTGAAAAAATCAGTAAGGGGCGTGGAGTCTGTATTGTAAGTGAAGTGCAGTTGTCTAATATGAGCATTGTTTTTTTGTTAATGAGAAGTAGAGGATGAGCGCCATGGTGAATTATTCAAAACTAAAAAAACAACTGGAGTCGAAGTTGGCTGCACTGGAAGATCGCGCGGAACGGATCGAATATCGTTTGAGTGATCCGGGGAGTCCGGACTGGGAAGAAAACGCTGTGCTGCACGCCAACGATGAAGTTCTGAACGTACTCAATGAGTTGACGGAACACGATATCCAAGATATCCACGCCGCCTTGGCCCGCATTGAAAATGGAACGTATGGCGTCTGTACGCGTTGTGGCTCGCAGATTCCAACCGCTCGATTGAACCTTGTCCCCTTCACGGCGACGTGTGTGGCTTGTGCTTGAAGTTAGAGGCTAGAGACTAGAAGTTTGAAGTTTGAAGTTTGAAGTTTGAAGTTTGCAAGTTTGCAAGTTTGAAGTTTGCAAGTTTGAAGTTTGCAAGTTTGCAAGTTTGAAGTTTGCAAGTTTGAAGTTTGCAAGTTTGCAAGTTTGCAAGTTTGCAAGTGGCGGCACGGAGTTGTCAGGGAACGGTCGCATTTGAACGAATTCGTGAATGGCTGAGGTTTGTTTTGTGCCGGCCGCAAAAATTAAACGGTAATTGTCGGTTGGGGTCGCTGTCCCAAATGAGCAACGACCCTCAACTTTGTTGTACGAGGCCACGCGTTCGCCGATAGAATTTTCGGAATGTGTCCGGATACCCACAAAATGATCGGCCCACGTGCGTCAGCAACCGGTTAACGTCGGGGAACCAAAGCTCGCACGTTTCTGCGGATGTTGCTGGATAGGATTTAGTCCAATTCTTCGTCCATTTCTTGACCCTCTCCGCCACCTCCGGCGGGGGGATCGGTGAATTGCCCGAAGAACAAAGCATTGAAGAAAATGCGTTGCGTGCCCAGCCAGAAGCCGCGGAAGTTAAGGTTATCGTTGATTAAAATCACGCGACCACGCCCGTGGGGCTGCACAACGATTCCCGGTTGACCGGCGAGTTGCTGTTGGTTTTCCATTGACGCATATCCGGCGACCAGCGGGTTTTCCTTAGCGTAGACGAGAGGGTTTCCATAGGGCGACGGAGACCGATTCAACTTGCGGGTATGGTTGCGAAAGACAGCGAGCGTTTCGTCGGTAAAGCCGTAGCCGAGGGGATGAGTGCGATCAATTTGAGCCCGAAAGATGGCGCCGCTGATGGACTTCAAAGCCAGTTCATCGCGGGCGTCCATGAAGGGTTGTTGCAGGGGGACGTCTCCGTTTTTTTCCTCAGCAGTGGCCGAGGTTGCGGGGGCAGAATCTTTACCCGCTGGTTGTTTAGCCCATGACGCGACAAAGGTGATCGCAGATCCCATGGCGATCAACGTACCACCGTTGCGCACCCAGTTTTCAATGGTTTCTTGTGAATCGTAACGACCGCTGACTAAGATCAGTTTGTTGTAACGGTCGAGAGAACCCGAGCTGACGTTTCTCAACAACGTGATGGGCATTTTCAAGCGGGTATCCAGTGCGTGCCATGCCTCCCCGGCCTCGGCCGCGCTCACGTTCCCTTCGACCAGCATCGCCACCTCAGGTTTTTCAATCGTGCGAAACGAGTTACTCCCCAAATCAACGCCGACGCCAGTGGTGAGGCCGGACGAGACGGGAATGACCTGCAGTCCCAAGCGTTGGCCGAGCTCCACCAGTCGTTTGACCGCGTTCGGCCGATTGGCGGTAGCTCCCATGGGGATCATTAGCGTCCCGCAACCCAATTCGTAGGATTGTCCCCGCGATGTGAGCGTCACAGGACGGCTGGCAACTTTGACCAACAGTTCGGCCTCCAGAGCTTCGGCGAGCCAACGAGGGGCCGCATCGTCGCGCCAGCCGATCAAATAGCCGACATCGTCGTCCGACCACTCCCACGGTTGGGTTGCCGTCGGTTGCAGCGGGAAAGGCCCCAGTTTCGATGCGGCAATTGGCCGAGCGATTTCAATTTGTTGCACGTTGTAAGCCAGGGGAATGGTCCAAGCAGAAATGTCGTAGAAGGCATTCTCTTCGAACTCAGTGCGTTGCTCCAAAATCGATTTTAGGAACCGATACTCGGGTTGTTCCGTGGGCACAACCAAAGTGTAACGCCGATCAAAATGCTG
The DNA here is from genome assembly GCA_041742275.1 of Pirellulaceae bacterium. Taxonomy (GTDB): domain Bacteria; phylum Planctomycetota; class Planctomycetia; order Pirellulales; family Pirellulaceae; genus BJ22. Next base: position 2,569 of record JBGSIY010000443.1, read on the forward strand.
TTCACCTAACTGTAGGTCTTCCAGCAACTGATAACAAGCGATGTCATGTGCGTCCAACAGTTTGGCCAGGGCACGCAATCGGTGTGCGTTTCCGGGAGCAACAAACATTTGGACACTTGCAGGATCTGATGTCGACTCCTCGATCGCCGATTGATAGAACCAACGTTTGTACTCCAGCAATTCCAAACGCATGTCGGTTGCCGCCTCTAAACTAGAGAGGGACGTTGTAAATTGATTTGCGATTGTGGTAGCGAAACGGAGTAAGCCGTTATCGCTCTCTTGCTCATGTCCCCGCGAGCTGGCTTGTTCAAACAAAATTCCGATGGCGCCATGGAGGTCGGGGTAGGTCGACCCCTTACCCACATAAAAGTCATCAAAGGCTTCTTGGGAAAAATACATCGTTTTGCTGGCGTCAAAGCGACTCGCGTGATATTCGGCGATGGCCGTGGTCAACTCAATATTGCGTGTCGGGGTCAAGGGATGGGATCGGCCCGGGATACCAGGTTGAAAGAAATAAGTGGAGTTGGTTCCCATCTCATGGAAGTCGAGAACAACGTTAGGTTTCCAGGCATGGTACCATCTCATGCGACCTTGGCTCTCTGGATGAACCAGTGGCAACCAGTCGCGGTTCAAGTCGAACCAATAATAATTCGTGCGCCCGCGATGCCAGCCTTGTTGATGTTCCGCATGAGCTGGGTCCGCATTGTCGGTCTTGCCACGATACATATTGGACCAATTTGTAAAGCGATCGAAGCCGTCTGGATTCAAAACGGGATCCAACAGAATGACGTTCGAGGACAGGACCGAATCGATCTCAGGACCTTGAGCCGCCGCCAAATAATAGGCGACCACGACGGCGCAGTGCGTCGCGCTGGGTTCATCACCATGGACTCCATACCCCATGTTGATCACCGCCGGTAGCGATTCAATTACGACATTAGCGGACTCCACGGGATTTGCCAAAAGTTGATGCCTGTTTTGAATTTGTTTCAAGCGGCTGTGGTTTTCGGGTGACGTGATGGTCATGAGCAACAGGGGCCGATGACCGTGTGATTCTCCATATTTGCGGATGCGAATTCGATCGGTTGCGTCGGCCAGGGTTTGTACATAAGCGACGACTTGGTCGTGACGCAGATGGCGAGCTCCCACATCAAAGCCAAAAAATTCACGGGGTGTGGGGATCTGATCGTTCCACGCGACACCTTGGGGCCAAAATTGGGTGGGTAGGTCGATGGATTGATTGCGATTTGCGGTGGAGTCCTGCGTTTGTCTTCCACGCTGAGTGCTGATCGGTGGATTTTGCCCGGCGGATTCCGGATCGGTTGTTGTGCGTTGAGTCGCTGAGGTCACGTCCCCGTCGTCTTGGCCCTTGATCGGTGGATCCTGAGTTGCGGCTGCCAGGCTGCAGTTCACACAGGAACCAACAATGAGTATCCAGATTGTCGCCCAGGCAAATATCAAATTTGTCGGAAAATGGGGGGCAGTGGACGAAAAAGATTTAGTAGGCATAAGTCCCATTTCATTAGATGGCAACA
>JBGSIY010000444.1:0-3534 GCA_041742275.1 Pirellulaceae bacterium
GCGCCAATTCCGCTGGTGATGTGATCGTAACCAGGGGCGATGTCAGTTACCAAGGGGCCCAAGACATAAAACGGGGCACCGTCGCAGACCTCGATCTGACGTTTGATATTCATCTCAATCTGATGCATTGGAATATGACCGGGGCCTTCCACCATCACTTGAGTCCCATTGGCTTGACCGCGTCGTGTCAATTCGCCCAGGACATCGAGTTCTGCAAATTGAGCCGCATCGCTGGCATCGGCGATGCTGCCGGGTCGCAAACCGTCTCCCAAACTCCAGGTCACATCGTATTCACGCATGATATCGCACAAATCATCAAACGATTCGTACAAAGGATTTTGCTTGCGATGCACCATCATCCATTTGGCAATCAACGAACCCCCTCGAGAAACGATCCCCGTTACGCGTTGGGTCGTCAGGTGCAAGTGTTCCAACATCACTCCGCAATGGATAGTCATATAGTCCACCCCCTGCTTGGCCTGATGTTAGACCATGTCCAGGAAATGTTGAGGGCGCATGTCTTCGATGTCGCCACCGAGATGTTCGAGCATTTGATAAATCGGCACGGTGCCAATCGGAACAGGGCTCTTCGCGATGATCTGGCGACGAATGTTGTCGATATCTTTGCCCGTCGACAAATCCATGACGGTGTCCGAACCAAAGTGAACCGCCGTATGCAGTTTTTGCAATTCCTCGTCCACGTTGCTGGTCACGGCGGAGTTACCGATATTGGCATTGATTTTGCATTTGGCCGCGATCCCGATACACATGGGTTCGAGTTTTTTTTGCAAGTGAACCTTGTTGGCTGGAATGACCATTCGTCCGGCAGCAACCTCGGTCAGAATGGTTTCGATGGGGAGACTTTCACGTGTGGCCACGAATTCCATTTCAGGAGTCACCTCGCCGGCACGAGCCGACAGTAGCTGAGTTTTTTCCATTGCTCTCTTACTTTATGTTAAATTGGTTTGACCTGAGTCAAACTCGATAAATGCCATTTACACTAAGAACCTATTCCAGAACCTTTTAGCCGTGGGGCACTAGCCCCCGGTTTAATCGGTCGAACCGGGCGCTAGCGCGTTTCGGCTGATAATTCCAGTCAGTTTTGGGATAAGTTCTAGTTCATATTACCCCTCATAAATCTCGTTGGCAATGCGATTGGAGGGAAAAATAGCCCAAGTGTGGCTGAGGTTTTCCAGCAAACGCGGACAAATTCCACTTCTCAGACACAACGGCTGCGGTTATGAACGAGTTTTGTCAGCTAATCGACCCATGCTTACGATCCATTCGAGAGGTCCCATGTCATTAAACATCGCAGAAGACTCCGCAGACAATCAGCGTTCCCTGTTTTGGCAAGTACTTTTATTGGCCGCCGGACCCAGTCTCGCTTTGGTGACATTCTGGGCAAGTCCCGAGACCTACCTTTCCCCCCAAGGCGAATTGGTTGAATTGGGATTCGTGGGCCGCACGACACTAGCGATGATGGTTTGGATGAGCGTGTGGTGGTTAACGGAAGCCACCGACATCACCGTCACGGCTTTGCTGCCGATTGCCCTGTTTCCGATAGTCGGGATCAGTTCGATCGATTCGGCCTCGGCACCTTATGCAGACAAAGTTGTTTTTTTGTTTATGGGTGGGTTCATCCTGGCACTTTCGATGCAACGTTGGGGATTGGGGAAGCGGATCGCCCTGTGGACCTTGTTGATGGTGGGCACGAGGCCAGCCAATATTGTGGGCGGATTCATGTTGATCACTGCCGTCTTCAGTGCCTTCGTCTCGAATGTGGCGACAGTCGCGATGATGTTGCCGATTGCGTTGAGTGTCATCGGGGTTTTGGAGCAAGCGGAACAAAATGAAACGAATCCGGGCAGGGCAGGGAGGAAATCGGCATTCGCCACTTGCCTCCTGCTGGGTATCGCTTATGCGGCCAGTATCGGCGGGATCTCCACGATAATTGGAACCGCCCCCAACGTTTTTCTGGTGAGTTTTCTGGCCGACGGGGTAGGGGAAGGCGATCGACTCGAAATTTCCTTTGTGGGTTGGATGGCTGTGGGAACTCCCCTGGCAGCCGTAATTCTTGTCTTGACGTGGGGACTACTGACCCAGGTACTTTTCCGTTTGCCCTCCGGCGGTTCGGCCCAGGGACAATGGCTGATCAAAACCATGATCCGACAACTTGGCCCCGTCAAACGAGGGGAGTCCGTGACCGCCGTGATTTTTGCGTTGACCGTCGCGGCTTGGATCACACGACCTTGGCTCAATAACCTTGAGATTGGATCGGGGGACACCCGTTGGCAACCGTTGGCACAACTGACTGATACGGGCATTGTGATGATATCAGCGTTGACCCTATTTTTCTTTCCGGCATCCCGTCGGCGGGAGAATCTGGGTTTTGTGATGGACTGGCAGACAGCGAAAGAACTCCCGTGGAATGTTCTCATTTTGTTTGGAGGAGGATTGAGTCTTGCTGCCGCTGTAAAAACCAATGGCGTCGCCGAATTCTTGGGGAGCCAACTTAATTTTTTGGCCGATCAACCCGATTGGTTAGTCGTGCTGGTAGTGACAACCGCCGTCGTATTCATCACCGAATTGACGTCGAATACAGCAACAACAGCATCGCTTCTCCCCGTATTGGCGGCACTCGCCCCGGTTGTTGGAATGCACCCCGCCATGCTGGCGATCGCCACAGCGATTTCAGCCAGTTGTGCTTTTATGCTCCCGGTTGCCACGCCACCCAACGCCATTGTCTACGGTTGTGGCCAAATCACCATTCGGCAAATGGCTCGAGCAGGCTTCTGGGTCAACTTGATTTCCATCGTTTGTATCAGCCTCACGATTTTGTACCTCGTGCCACTGGTATTTAAGATTGAGTAGCTCGTCGCCCACTCACTTGTCGTTACCTTGCGATTGTCGGCTCAATTCGAATTAAGAACCTTTCCCAGAACCTATTGGTCGTGGGGCACTAGCCCTTCGGTTTATTCGGTCGAACCGGACGCTAGCGCGTTTCGGCTGATGATTCCGTTCAGTTTTGAGATAGGCTCTACGTAGGACGGTACAACAGGGGCGACACGAAGGTCGAACCGGACGCTAGCGCGTTTCGGCTAATGATTCCGGTCAGTTTTGAGATAGGCTCTACGTAGGACGGTACAACAGGGGCGACACGAAGATAGTTCGGCGATGGGGAGGACTATCGCCGACGACGTTTCGCGTTGGAGTTGCCTTTTTTTTCCGGCAGTTCGGCTGCGTTCGCTGTCGACTCGGGAACAGAATCGCGTTTTGGTTTGGCAACATTTTCGCCTGCCGTATTCGCATCTTGCGAACCTTCGTTCTTGCTTTCGATCGAACGTTGCTGAACGAAAGCTTTGAACTCCTGGGGCCACGGAGAACAAAACTCTAACTTTTGGCCGGTAATCGGATGAACGATGGCCAAAGTATTGGCGTGCAAGGCGATGCGGCGGCCGTCCCAGGCATCGCGTCGAGCTACCATGCGACTGTAACGCGTCTCGCCAATCACGGGATGGCCGGCCTCGGAAAAGT
>JBGSIY010000445.1:0-1912 GCA_041742275.1 Pirellulaceae bacterium
AGATTTTACAAGGATGCGGAACAGGGCAGGGGGGGAGCCAAGTCGCCTTCGAGTTCTTTGCTGAAAACCAATCGCAGCCACTGTCCGTGTTCGAACATCGAGTTCTCGATACGGGACATTGGCAAGCGTTTATTCCTTGCAAGATTGGCAAGGTGGAGTTGGGGCCGGGGCGATACTTGATGAAGGCTCGCGCAGTTAAAAAAGCTGGCGTCGCGGTGATGGATTTACGCCAATGCACCTTGACGCCTTCGATCCTGTTCCCAGAAAAAAAATAGTTGATGCCGAGGAGGTTTCTGCGGTGAATGGCGACAGCGCCAGCACGATTTGTCTGTTTGGCAATGTGTGCGGCTGCAAATTGATTGCGTAATCAGTGGCGGGACCGACTAGACGAAAGATGTGAGGAGATCAGGATGGATGATGAGGCGAGTTATCTATGTGATGCCTGCGGCGAAGAGGTTGTCATCCCTATTGATTTTTCTGCTGGAGAAACCCAGAGCTATGTCGAAGATTGTCCCGTTTGTTGTCGTGCCAATTTGATTCATGTCGAAATTGATGAAGATGGTAACGTTCAAGTTTGGGCCGAACCGGAATGATGGTTTTTTAAAATTCGTGTATCCAAGATTTGTCGAAGGTGTTCAACTCATGTCAACAAGTAACTTTCAAGTTCGGCAACTCAAGTCTGAATTATTGCTTCCTGTTTCTGGCAAACAGAGTAAATTGATTGTTGATGACGCGAAAGTGAAGGTGCTGTTGTTTGCGTTTGCTGCCGGAAGTGGATTGGCAGAGCACGTGGCACCCTTTCCCGCCATGATTCAAATTCTGGAGGGAGCAGGTGCGATTATCATCGGTGACGAGACAATCGTTGCGGAACCAGGAACCTGGATTCGAATCGATCCGAGTCTCCGACACAGCGTGCAGGCCGAGAGTCCCATGTTGTTGTTGCTGACATTGCTGAAAGATCATTAAAGACATTTTTTTTGGTGCGCAACATGCGATGGCCTTGAATGGTGTTGGTTTGGCGAATTGGGAACTTCTGACGGCTTCTGGTCTGTTTCCAAACTTGCAATTTTTCAGGTATGTCTTGGACAGAAAAAAGACGAGCCTTTTCTAGTGCTTAATTGGGTCTGCCCCGAATTTGCCTACCTCTGTTCCCGATAAAGGCGGCGGTTACCAGTCGTTTCTGTAAAATTTCACTCAAGCGAGCTGGTGGAGTAGGAATTAATTGGACAAAGAAGGGGTCGTGAAGCAGACTGAGGCTTAAGGTCTGTTTCTTTTAGACGGCCATTGCCCTCGCCCATTCGCCTATTCCGTAAAGGTCATCCCGTTGTCTTTTTCTTCGATTTGCTTGGTTTGGATAGGGCTTGCCGAATTCAAGGGCCTGGAAACTTGTTACGTCGGCAGGCGTCTTGCTGCTATTCAGATCGTTGGGTTTGTTCGGAGGCTTCGATTGTGATCGATGGCAACGATGGGATATATTTCCGATAGCCTGCAATTATTTTTTGCCCCAAAAATCGCTCGCTCACTTTGGGGTTTCAATTTAGATTTGCAGAGGGCCGAAAGCAATATGGTTATTGCTAGTCGTCTTTTTTTTGATCGAATCGGCTACTCCGTGGTTGTGGAGCGGGATTGGGATTCAGTGCAAGGCAGGATTCTGGTTGTTAGTTCGCATACGTCTACGCTCGACGGTTTTGCGTTGGCAATGGCTTGTCCGAAAGAATTGCCGGTCAGACGGGTAATGTCGCGTTTAACGGCTCAAGTATTAGGTCCCGAAGTCGTCAGAGGTTGCATCACGGTTTGGCCGCGAGGCAACTACCGAAATTTAATTTGCGAGACGCGCGGGTTCACCAATCGAATCGCCTACCTACTCACACATCGATGGGGGCCGTGGGTGAGTCCTCATTTGGCATTGAAT
>JBGSIY010000446.1:0-3929 GCA_041742275.1 Pirellulaceae bacterium
ATAAACTTGCGTCCCTACTGTTGCTAATGTCTTTGAGTTGTTTGCTGACCCCGGTCGCCTGGGGTGAAACCGCTCGGGGGTTTGACGGTCAAGAAACCGATTCGACAGCGGCCCAAGTCGCTCCGAGTGATGCTGCTTCAACTGACGTGGTCACGGCGGATACCACTGCCGAGCCTTCGGGATGGTTTGCCGGGATACAAAAATCGCTGGCGGATTGGCGGGAAGAAATCAATGAAGCGGCGGGGTTTGATGATAAGATTGATGTCGCGTTTCGCCCTGTCGCCGACTATTGGGAGTCGTTGGTTTTGACCAGCATGAAGGTCTTTGGGCAGGACGTGCCGATTGTGCTCGTATTGTTGGTCTTCAGTGCTTTGTTTTTCACATTGTATTTCGGATTCATCAATATTCGCATGTTCCCGTTGGCCATTAAAGTTGTGATGGGGAAATTTGACGAGATCGAAAAGTCAGGCCCGCCGGTAAAGACGGAAGACTTGAATGTCGTCAATGGAGACATTGTTGATACGATTCGTGACGAGGGGCATGATGGCGAGGTCAGCCATTTTCAGGCGTTAGCCACGGCGGTTTCGGGAACGGTCGGTTTGGGCAACATTGGTAGTGTGGCGATCGCTATTGCTGTCGGCGGTCCAGGGGCCACCTTTTGGATGATCGTATGCGGTTTGCTAGGAATGTCCACCAAATTTGTCGAGTGTACTTTGGGGGTAGCCTATCGCGACGTTGACAACGACGGCACGGTGCATGGCGGGCCCATGTATTACTTGAAAAAGGGTTTTGAACGGCTCGGGCTGTTCGGCTACGCCAAATTCTTTTCAGTGGTATTCGCAGTGTTGTGCGTAGGAGCTTCCTTCGGCGGTGGCAATGTGTTTCAGTCGAATCAAGCGACAGAGCAGATCGCACAAATGATTACATCCCTGTTTCCTGCTCCGGAAGTGGCAGCCGATGCGGCGACCGAGGCTACGGCTGGTGCAGCAAACGAAACAGGTGGAAACGTGAAGGCCATTATTGGATTGGTTTTGGCGGTGCTGGTTGGCTTGGTAATCATTGGTGGCATCAAGCGAATTGCGACAGTAACTGAAAAAGTCGTTCCCTTTATGGCGATCCTATATGTGTTGGCCTGTATTGTTTTATTGGCCATTAATTTCCGATTTATTGGGACGGCCGTCAGTCAGATTTTCACTCAAGCGTTTTCACCTCAAGCGGGATTGGGTGGAATTTTGGGTGTGATGATTGTCGGATTTCAACGGGCCGCGTTTTCTAATGAAGCGGGTGCCGGTTCGGCGGCGATCGCTCACTCGGCGGTCAAAACCAAATACGCCGCATCGGAGGGGATCGTGGCGTTGCTGGAACCCTTCATTGATACCGTGGTCATTTGTACGATGACGGCCTTGGTAATTATTACCTTCAATATTGCTGGTGATGGCGTTTTTGAGTATGGCAGCGCTGCTGGCGGAGTGGTGGCCCTCAAGGGTGGTGCCAGTGTCGGCGGTGTGAGTCTGACATCTGCCGCGTTTGAGTCTGGCATCGGCTGGTTTAAGTATTTATTGACGATCTCGGTTGTGCTGTTTGCTTTCTCAACGATGATTTCGTGGTCGTATTACGGACTGCAGTCGTGGAAATTTCTGTTTGGCCGATCGAAGTTTATGGACCTGTGTTATAAGATCTTGTTTTTGATCTTTGTCGTGGTAGGTGCGGCGGCCAATACGGCTTCGGCTGTTAAGTTTTCCGACGCTATGATTTTAGCGTTGGTGTTTCCCAACATGGTGGGGCTGTTTTTAATGGTCTCGCTGGTGAAGAAACATTTGAGTCAATACTTGCAGGCAATTGGCGTCAAGCGTTCAGCGAATTAGTTGCGGAAATTACGGTAAATTGAAAACACGCCCCGTTTGTTCTGGGCGTGTTTTTTTTTATGGACTGCGGGCAGGGGCTGTTTTTCTGCGAGATGATTCTACTTCGACGCTTTTTTGTCGCCGTGGATTGTCATTTTGCATTTCATAGAAAATGATGATCGAAACGGCAATACCACCGAAGTTGATGTTCGGCCCGTGTTAAGGAGTTGCCTCGACGGCGAGGTAGCCGATTACCAATTTGAATTGATCTCCCTAGTAAAAGTGAAACTTATAGACTTATGATTGAAGACCAATCCCCAACTCGGCGAGCTCTCATCAGCGTCAGCGATAAGCAAGGAATCATCGAGTTTGCCGCAGGGTTACGCGATCTTGGATTCGAAATTTTCAGTACCGGGGGTACGGCGCGGCATCTGAGTTCGGCTGGAATAGGGGTTGTTGATATTGCGGACTACACGGGGTTTCCCGAGATGATGGACGGAAGGGTAAAAACCCTTCATCCCAAAATTTTTGGTGGCATTTTAGGGCGATTGGATTTAGAGACAGATCGCTCGTCGATGCAGGAGCACGGGATTTTGCCTTTCCAAGTCGTCTGTGTCAACTTGTATCCCTTTCAAGAAACGATCGCTCGACCCGATGTGACGCTGGAACATGCTATCGAGAATATTGATATCGGTGGACCCAGTTTGATTCGTGCCGCGGCAAAGAATCATCCGTATGTTGCCGTGGTGACGTCTGCCAAACAATATGAAATTGTTTTGAATGAAATGCGGAGCCAGGGCACGACCACCCTGCCGACTCGGCGGCAATTGATGGCGGCAGCGTTTCAACACACGGCAGCCTATGATGCGGCAATTGGGGCCTATTTTTCAGAGAAATGGGGCGCGGCAACGCCTGCCGCCGACTCAGTTTTGCCCACGGAGTTGGATTTGCACTTCGTCTTGGAATCATCACTCAGGCATGGTGAAAATGCTCATCAGGCGGGGGGCATTTATCGAAGCCACCAACACCACGGTCCCTCGGTGGTGCAAGCCAAGCAATTGAATGGGAAACAATTGTCCTATAACAATTATTTGGACATGGATGCGGCGCTGCAGATGGTTCGGCTGCAGTCCCTGCCGGCTTGCAGCGTGATCAAGCATAACAATCCCTGTGGGGCTGCGATCGATGTTGATTTAGCGCGGGCCTGCGAAAAAGCGTTTGCAGGTGACCCTCAAAGTGCCTTTGGGTCAGTAGTCGCCTTCAACCGCGCCGTCGATGTTGCGACCGCTGAATTCTTGAGTGCCAATCGAAACCTGTTTGTGGAAGTGATCATCGCTCCCGGGTTTGATCCGCCGGCACTCGAGTTACTCACGACGCGCCCTAAATGGAAGGGGAATGTTCGGTTGATGGACGTGGGCGATTTGACCCCAGCCAAACCGGGCTGGGAGGTGCGGACACTAACCGGAGGAGCATTGGTCCAGACACTCGATAACCAGCCGGACGATCCCAGCAGTTGGAAACGAGTTTCTCGGGCTGAGATTGCTCCGGAGTTGATGCGAGAATTGGCCTTCGGGTGGGATATGGTTCGGTTTGTTAAATCCAATGCGATCACGTTGTCGAAGGATTTAGCCTTGATCGGTGTCGGTGCCGGCCAGATGAGTCGGGTGGATTCGGTGCGAATTGCCATTGAGAAAGCGGGGGAACGAGGAGTCGGGGCCGTTTTGGCCTCGGATGCCTTCTTTCCTTTCGCCGATTCGATTCCGTTGGCGGCCGCTGCGGGGATCAAAGCGATCGTGCAGCCCGGCGGTTCGGTGAATGATCAAGATGTGATAGCCGCCGCAGATGAACATGGTATTGCCATGTTGTTTACCGGCCGTCGTCAGTTCCGGCATTAAACTGCAGGGGTCATGGCTAAAAACTTTCTGGAGGGAATGCGAACCTTGGCTCGGGTGAATAGCCAACGACGGTTCAGCGGCATGGCGAAAACAAACGGCAGAGTAAAAAATTGACAATAGAACAGGCGCGTGAATAATGGCTCGAATGGCCGCCGTGATTGGTCCCACTCCCGAAACACTCTATTGGGCC
>JBGSIY010000447.1:0-6417 GCA_041742275.1 Pirellulaceae bacterium
CGACCTTTCGTGGTTTCTGTGTGAAACGAATATTCACACGGAGGGTCGTCTCATTCTTGACTTCAAGTCAAGACCAATAAGTCCAAAATTCCCAAGCACTTGCGCTCAACTCAAAACGCAATTGTGGCGCTGTCCAGTTAGGAAGAATAGGTAAATTCCAACACTCGAAACGAAAATGCTCGATTTAACTGTTGCCATCATTCGATGAAGTTTGGCAGGAAAGATTGGCTCTGATTTCAGAGTCGGTAATGATGACTGATTAGTCTGCACGGTCAAAAGCCTCAATGGCGTACGCCCCTTTTTAAAGGCTTACGCCGCAATATTTTGACAGGAAAACACGAAGGAATCGAAAATGAAAATGTTGGTTAACCCTCGTATTCTGGCGGGAGCCGCCCTGCTGATGACCCTGTCAGGCCTGTGTGCAACCGACACGGTTCGCGGTCAAAACAATGCTTCAGATTCGACAGGTCGCCGCATTCGCGATCCGTTTGCCGAATTGAAACAAGACAATAACACGTCGAGAATTGTTGTTGCTGCGGAAAGTCGAGACCGACTCTCGCCCGCGTCTTCGAACAATCCAGCGATGACTCAACTGAATAGTGATTCGCGATTTTCCAACGCGAGCTCGAGTGAGCAGCAGGAAATGTCGGCGACGGGATTGTTCGGACAAAGTTCCGTAATGGACAATTCTGAAATGGAAATAGCCACGCCCCGATCCAGAAGCGTTTTGGCCACAGGGTATGCGACTTCGACGGGTCCAGATCCGATAAATGAGCAAGGGCAGATCATCTACCAGGGCGAAATGCCTGTACATGAAACGCCTGTGGGATCGTACCATTCCGGACACACTCAAACGCCATTCATGTTTTCGAGCGCCAGTGCGAAACGTAACATTTTTGGAACTTCAGACTTTGCCGCCATTCCTAATGGAGATTGCGCTTGTGACGAGTGGTTAGGCTTCTGCGGCTGCGGTCAATGCGGAAACGATCTTGGATTAGACATCTTCCGCCGTCGGCCCTGTCATTCGGGAATGGGGAAATGCCATGGCGCTTGTGGACAATCATCTTCATGCGGATCGGGAGATTGCGGTTGCGGAACCACCAGCGGCACGAAACGAACTTGGGGCGGTTGGTGGCAGCCCTCGTTTGGAGTAAATAAATAAAAACTGACTCGCTGAGTAGCCCTTTTTCGGTGTTTTTGAAATTTCTGGCATTGATCAACGGAAATTGAGCGAAAGTAATTAACTTACAATATCAACCACCATTCGTTGGCGAGGGATTAGCGTTTAACATGCTACCCCTCGCCAACGCATTTTGTCGTTGGTCGGGATGAATAGGAACAAAAGGGACCGAGGTCGATTCCGGCGATGGACGAAGCTCGCCAGTGACCCATCCGGGCGTCCCCCGAGGTGACCTCGGAGGGGAGCGTGAGTGCGCGGAATGCGGTGCAGGGTTTGCGCGGGGCGTCTGGGTTTAGTGATGAATCCTGGCTTCCTCCGAGGTGAACTCGGAGGGGAGCTTCTGAACCGAAACGTTGCCAACGATTGATCTGTCGTTTCGACGTTAGACAAGCCCCGGCCGAGTTTACCTCGGTCGAGAGAAGGATTTATCACTATGTAGGATGTCCTTGCGGATCTTTTATTTGAGTATAAAGCTGTTGGGCTTTGCAGCGATGGGAATGACAGGAAGAAGAGGTTTGGGTCGCGACTCTAAATGCTCGTAAAGCACCCGTTTCACTTCTAAAATGGTTTCTGGGTGTCGGTGAAGCACACTGTGTTCTTCATCGACCAACAATTCCGAAACCGCGTAGGCGACACGGGCGCTCTCGAGCGATACGACACCATCACCGTCCCCTGAGCCTGCGATTCGGGACATCAAGGATGGCTTTTCCAATTTGCCAACGATATTGTGGTAGACGACCCCATCACCCGCTTGGGCAGCGAGCAAGGCGTTAAACAGGGGATGACTTGGTGTGAGTGAGTCCAGACTCGTTGCAACCAGCAGAGGTTTGTTGTTGGTCAACACAGTTTGGTTCTGCGCGACGATTTTTGTGTAGTCACTGGTGACGACTTTTGGGAGGGTAATAAATTTCTCCCCCAACCACTTCACTGAATCATTTGCGAAGGCACTACCACGATGCGGAGTCCCAATGGTGATGACTCGAGAAATTCCGGGCACGGGTTCAAATTCAAACGTGTTTTTAATTCGTTCGATCGTCTCGGGATTGCCTTGAAGCTTTTCAATCGGCTGTTCGCTAATCAGACGCCACAATTGATCGTTGCTATGCACTGTTAACATGCGGGAAACCAAACCGCCCATGGAATGTCCGACCAGGATCATCTCTTGGGATGCAACAGGAGGTGTTGCGGATGCGGAAGGGTGTTGAGCGGCCATTTCCTTTCTGACTGATTCTAAATCGCTGCGGACTTGGCGCGCACTCTCCCAAAACGGCTGTCCAGTCGGGTACAGGCAAAACCAGAACTGATAATGATCACGCAGTTCCTTGTCAGCGCGTAGATCGTTAAACATTTGCAGCCATGTCACGGGGCTGGACCAAAGGCCGTGAATCATGACGACAGGAATCTTATTCGGGTCATACGGTTCCAACATGTAGATGCCTTGGAACTCTTTGGCAAAGTTGGCATTGAGCAGGGCAAAGGTCGCCATGACGTTCGTGCTCAAAAGCGGATCATTCATATGAAACGCCATGGGCGTCGTGATATCGCTCTCCAAGGGGACCAATCGATTGTCGACTTGGATTACACTGCGTTCCAGCGGGTCAAACAGGACGAGCGTTGCCATCGATTCCCTGGGCGTCTGTTTGCTTTTCCAACCCCCGTTGATATCCAAAAAGGCAGTGAACGGCATAGTCAAATCGGGAGGGTAATGCCCGTCCATTTGTAAGTCTTGCCCCAGGGATCGCCGAATACCAATCAACGGGACTCCCAGACCAAAGGTTCGGTAGTGATTGATTACCCCTTGAGGTGCATAATCGTTCGTGATTTCGAAACGTTCGATCTCCTCGGGGCGCCATTTCGATTCTATCAAAACCGTAAATTGCATGGTTTTGTCGAGCGACTGAATTTCAAGGGAACGGTTGGATGTCAGATCGCCCTTTTTGATCCAGCGTCGCAAGATCTCTTCGAGTGAGCGATTGTATATATCTGAAATACTGCGGAATTGGGGATCGTAAGCATTACGAACCACATCCAAATCTGGGTCAAACAAAAATTGATGCGCACTGCATAGAGCCGTCGAATACATGGTCAGTGCTCGCTCACTACGCCCCATCTTGGTAGCCCATTCGCCTTGAAGAAAGGCCAGTTCAGCGACGGCATGCACTTTCTCCAAGGTCGGCTTTTGCTGCGCGTAAATTTGTAGTTGTCGAATCGTGGCATCGCTATCGCGACTGTAATCGTCAGACAATGCGAATTGTCGTAAAACCTGGTCCGTTCGTTCGCTCGGTGGAGGCTCTTTCTGAAACAATCGCTTAAACGGCCCGAGACTATTTTTTTTCTTGACTACGCGCGTTCCCACTGCATTGCTGGAGGTCAAGCTGGCAATCGAGGCAACTCGGCGGGCTGAGTCAATCGTGAAGATTTGACAACCGAATTGAGTGGCAATCCAGAACCCAAGGAACCCCAGGGCGAGTCCACGGCGCATCGATGACCACCCCAAGGCCTGGTTTTCTGCCAGACGGGGCGTGACGGTTCGATCTGCTGGGGCTAATGAGTGCATGATTACAAAAATTGCCGAGAAATAATCACAAGAGAGGTTCCGACCCTCCATGGCGAACGTTTCTAGAGACCGCGTAGAGTTACTAGAATCGGCAATTCTCGTCAATTGACGAACAGCTAGCTGTTGGAAATGCAGGCAAACAAATTTCGATCAAGACGATCGAATCGATCAGTAGCTCAAACCTATGATTACCCGCAAATATTGCCCGCTAGCGAATCAAATTGTTTGGCGTACGAGTGTCGTTGTCGAAGGCGACCTGGGTTTGAGTTAGACGATTCGGCGCGGCCAGGGTTTTTTCCCAAAATTCGCGAGCGCGATCGACGGCGATTCCCAGGAGCGATTCGGAGGCGTATTGTCCGTGAGTTGCCTGGCTGGTTGGGGTTCCCGTGAATAATTCAATCGCTTCGTAAATCGTATCCACAGCATAAACATGGAACCGCCCTTCCTCGGCCGCTTTTTGCACGTCATGTCGGAGCATTAGGTCTCCGGCATTAGCGCGGGGGATCACAACGCCTTGATCTCCGGTTAAGCCGGCATGGGAGCAAGCGTCGAAGAAGCCTTCAATTTTTTCGTTGACGCCACCAATGGCTTGGATGCTGCCGAGTTGATCGATCGCTCCCGTCATCGCGAGACTTTGGCGAAGAGGAATATCGGTCAAGGCACTCAGAAGGCAAACCAGCTCCGCTCCACTAGCCGAGTCGCCGTCAATCCCGCCATAACTTTGCTCGAAGGTAATCGAGGCGCTAAAGGAAAGTGGGTGATGCGTTTGCAGGAGGTTTCGCAATAGTCCGCCGAGGATATGGAAGCCTTTGGTATGAATGGCTCCGGACATTTTCGCATTGCCTTCGATATTGATCAAACCCGCTGTCCCGGGGCCGATGGACGCGGTGATTCTCGAGGGAAATCCATAGGTCAAGGGGCCGGAATGAATCACAGCGAGACCGTTGATTTGCCCCACTCTTAGACCTTGGGTTTCCAACAAGATCGTCCGGTTCTCGACGAGTTCTTGAAATCGTCGTGACGGGAGGCTGGCGCGATAACGTGTCCTGCGGATGGTTTCACGTACATGGTTCGCGGTGACCACAGGGCTATTTTCTTTGCCTGCCACAAACGCCGCTTCTCTCGCGATATCAGCGATGCGACCAAATCGAGCGGTCAATTTTTCATGGCGAGCCACAATTCTCGAGCCGTGTTCTACCAGAGCTGCCACAGCCGTTCGATCGAAAGGAAGCAAATCTTCGGCCATTGCCAACTGCCCAATAACCACCGCATAGTGCCGCAAACTTTCGGCATTTCGTGGAACTTGGTCCTCGAAATCCGCTAACACCTTAAATAGTTCTCGAAAGTCAGGATCGTAGTAATCAAGTTGATAAAAGGTTCCCACATCTCCAACCAAGATAACTCGCAAATTTACGGGAATGGGCTCCGGTTGCACCATGGCATTGGCGCGAAGCCAACCAATTTCCGGGGGGACAATTTCCAGTTGTTTGGTTCGCAGCGTTCTTGTCAGAGCGCGATAGGCACCCGGTTCGGCCATGAGATCCTCGGCGTCCAAAATCAGATACCCCGAGTCTGCATTGAGAATCGCACCGCCCCGAATTCCCCGAAAGTCAGAACTGGCCGAGTCGCCGGAAAACGTCAGTTCCACCGTCCCCAAAAGGTTAATCAGATTAGGGACAATTTCTTCGACAATGGGGCTGAGGTTACCAGGCGGATGAGTCAACACAACATTGACACCATAAAGTTCGGCCAAGGGGGCTTCTTCCGATTCTGCATTCAGGCGATTTTCCAAAACGTCCTTGACCAACTCTTGAATAAAAACTTCCACCGAGGCACTGGGGAAGTCTGCCAGGATTGCGTTGGTGACCTCGTTCAACAGCACTCTTGCCGCATCTTGCTTCATTTTTTCAATGCGTTTTTTAGCGGCTCGAAAGGCTGTGGCCATTTCGCGGCTGACACGATCGAGCTCAATCTGAAACCCCGGCAACTTGGCTTCATAGTTAGCCAGCGTTTCGGGACTGGCCTTGCCCTGCGAAATCAAAACGCTCAGCTGTTCTGGTGAAAGGGGCTCGCCATCGATCACGGGAAAAATGGCGGTAGAGTTTACTGGTCCTTGTGAAATCGTGACTAATGCTAATCCATTGGCCTCCAGCGTTTTTTCCAGCGGCTCGGAAATATTTCGCACTCCCTGTTGCAATTCGGACCTGACGCGTTCGCGTCGCGACAGATGCGGTTCGCTATCCAACGCTTGACGCAATCCATTTTGAATGAACTCAGCCAATTCAGCGACACGAGTTTTAAACAATGGGGCCTGCCCGGCAGGTAACGTCAGCAGTCGCGGTCGGTCCGGACTGAAGAAATTGTTCACATAGGCTCGGTCACATTTTTTGTCTGTGGTGGGCTGAACTTGTTTTAAGAGTTGTCTCACCAGTGTGATTCGCCCCGTCCCACGCACACCGCGTACAAATACATTTTGTCCGGGTGCCAAGCATTCGATGCCAAACATCAGGGCCTCTCGAGCACGGTCTTGCCCTATGATCGAGTCAGAGAGTTCCAGATCGGCGGTGGTTTCAAAATCGAATTGGTTGGGATCACAGATCCATCGAAGTTGCTGATGCGTGAGTTTGGTTGGATGTTCGAATGGCATTTTCAATTTATTTTAAATGAATTCAGTTGTTGT
>JBGSIY010000448.1:0-5421 GCA_041742275.1 Pirellulaceae bacterium
CACCTTCAGCGTGTCGTCAACGCTATGGTGGTAGCCGCCAAACAGCTTGGTGGCATTGCTCGACAACACTGCCCCCGTCGCCGAAACAATCGCCGATTTCTTGATAAAATCGCGACGAGAGCTCTCCTGTGTCGTCGAAGATTGGACCTTTTTACTTGGACTCATGAAAATCGTTCCTTCTCATTAAATTGGAAATAGCCTGGGAGCCAATGGAGTGCCGCCCCCGGAAGAATGTCGGCATGCGAACCGTCATTGCTCCCCTCGATTGTAATTCAATCAGTGGGTAGATGGAAATCGAGAGGAATGGAAAATTAACTTGACAGAAAAAACCATGATTCTGACGCGTTTTTACGGTTGCGATTTTCGTTTTAATTGGAAACTCAGGGTTTTTCGAAACCTTAACCGGCCAGAACGTAGAATAGGTTGAACCAAAACAGATTATTGAGCTGTAGAATAAGTGAGCCGAACCAGCAAGACGGAAGGTGCTTTTCAACAAATGGGAAGTGAACTCGTTTTTGCCTAGGTGAATATCCTGTTTGGATTTGTTTGAACTTTTAAATGGAAAACGATCATGCCGTTATATGAATATCAGTGTCAAGGTTGCCAACACGAATTCGAGCAGTTGGTCTGGGGTGGGCAACAAGTGAGTTGCCCGCAATGCAGCGGGGCCCAAGTCGAAAAGTTGTTCAGTGTCGTCGCCAATCCCGTCAGTGGCGACTCACCCAGCCCCGGTTCACGCACATTGCCAACGATGGGGGGCGGTTGTGGGCGCCCCCAATGCGGAACGGGCGGATGCCAAGGCCTCTAATCGATCCTTGTGAGCGCCTGTTGCTCCAGCCACGTAAGTGCATCTCGGTAGTCTGTTTCTTGTTCCGGGAGCACGGGAGTGTCATGATTAGCGTTGCCTAGCAGCAATGTTTTTTGTTCTCCACTATAGGCGTGGATGATTCTGTTTTGGAATTCTATAGGGACTAAGCTGTCCCGGCCCGATTGAACAAAGAGGGCAGGGCACCGACACGATTTTGCGTTTTCGATCGAGTCCAGCTCCTGTGGGAACTGTCTAGCAATGTACTTGGCCGCCCCTAAGTTCCACCAGTTGTATCTCGGCCGCTCACAAATCAACTGGCGAATCGGCGGGGGGTTGCGCAGTAGCAGGCCATCAGGTTGGAAGCGGGCGGCAATGAATAACGCCATGGCAGTGCCGAGGCTGTTTCCGGTCACTATGATTTTAGCTTTGGGATACAAGTGCTTGATATGCAGCCAAGCGGCTTCGATGGCGATCGGAAATCGCTCGATCCAAGCCGGCCCCGTGCTTTGACCATAGCCGGGCGGGTTGATCGACCACACGGCACCGGATCGATGGCTCCAGACGTCCAAGGGATGCAGGGTGGCACGCTCGGCCCGGCCAGCCATTCCTGGAAACTTGAGAATCACCAGCGGCGGTGCAGTCAATTCCGCCGGAGTTTTTGCGGAGAATTCCGTCCAGGCTTCGACGATGCCAAAGGGTACAGAGATCGTCTCGCGCCGTTTTCCCGCCGTGTCAATCGGGTGAGTGGAGGGTGCGAGCAGGGTGCGATTCGCTATCCAGCGCAGCATGATCAGTTCTCAAAAGGAAAAAACCTTATCGTAGTGGAACTCGCCAGAGGTTTTTTCATCAAGTTATTAGAAGTCGCTAGAGTTCCCACACGAGTGGATAAGTCCCACTACGCAACGACTACTTCTACAGCTCTCGATTCGGCGACGGAGCGCGTTCCACACTCGGACTCTAACGCCATCCCGGAAACCTCATGCGGCCACTAACGACGACTCCTTGCCGTTCGTGGGAGCAATCAATGGACACGTTGTCCCGGCACCGCACCGGAATCCGGACTGAGCAAGAAGACTTCCGCACCGCCGCCACCGGCAGCACAGACCATTCCCTCGCTCAGGCCAAACTTCATTTGCCTTGGTTTAAGGTTCGCCACAATCACGACCAAGCGTCCGACAAGTTTTTCGGGATCGTACGCTGCTTTGATGCCGGCAAACACGGTACGGGTGTGATCACCACCGAGACTCACAGTGAGTTTGAGCAGTTTTCGGGCCTCTTCCACGTGTTCGGCATTCACGATTCTCGCGACGCGCAGGTCGACTTTGACAAAATCCTCGATCGTGCATTCTTCCGCCAACGGCTCGGCCAACAATGCGGCATCCGCATCGGTGAATTGGGCCGTCAGGGCGGCACTCGGTGCAGCGGTTTCGGTTTCTTCAGTTGGTAGACTTTCTTCAATCATTTTCTCTAGGTCCTTGGTTTCAACTCGTTTCATCATGTGTTCAAATTTGGCAACGGGAGTGCCTGTCAGTGGAGTCTGAGATTGTTCCCATTTGGTTAGGGGATCATTCAGCAGCTTGCCGGTTTTTTCCGCCAGTTCCGGCAAGATCGGTGCTAAATAGATTGCCAATTGGCGGAACAGGTTGAGTGCGATGGTGCAGACATCCTGGAGCCGTTGGGCTTGAGCGGGGTCCTTCTTCAAGATCCATGGTTGGGCTTCGTCGACAAACGGGTTCACGCGGTCGGCGATCTCGCAGATCAATCGAGTGGCGCGAGCGAAGTCGCGATCCTCGTAGGCCGCTGCAATGGCATCGCCCGCGTTGACCGCATAGGCAAACAGCCCGCCGTCGTCGGGATAGGAAGATGAGAGCCCGGTGACCTCGACAAATTTTGCTGTCCGTGATGCTAAGTTAATCACTTTGCCGACGAGATCAGAATTGATTTTGTTGGTAAATTCTTCGATGCTCAAATCGATATCGTCGACACGTGGCGTGAGTTTTGAGGCGTAAAAATATCGTAACGCGGCTGGGTCCAGGAACTTCAAATAGGTTTCGGCTTTGACAAACGTCCCCGTGCTCTTGGACATTTTTGCGCCGTTGACGGTGAGAAAGCCGTGAACGTGAATTCGTTTGGGCAACGTGAAGCCGGCTGTCTTCAGCATGCCGGGCCAGAACAGCGTATGGAAATAAGTGATGTCTTTGCCCAGGAAATGGTGGATTTCGACCTCGGGGTTTTTCCACCAGTCATTTAGTTTTTCTCCGTGGCGATCGCACCATTGCTGGGTCGAGGCGATATAACCGATGGGCGCGTCAAACCACACGTACCAATAATTTCCGGGATGGTCGGGGATTTCAAAACCAAAGTAGGGAGCGGGTCGCGAAATATCCCAATCCTTTAACGCCTTGGGGCCCTCGGCCGAATCCGCGTCACCTAAGAAGTGACCTTTGAGATAATTGGCGATTTCTTTCTGGAGGTGGTCGCCATTTTGCGTGTACTCCACCAAGAACGTCCGCAGTTGTTCGAGTTCAATAAACAAGTGCGGAGCCGATCGGACTTCGGGAGTGGAATCCGAGAGCGTGCTGACAGGATCAATCAATTCGATCGGGGAATAGGTTTCCCCGCAAACGCTGCAATTGTCCCCGGGCTGATTAGGTGCGTTGCAGCGTGGGCAAGTTCCACGCACAAATCGATCGGCCAAAAAGGTTCCGGCGGTGGTGTCAAATAATTGTTCGACTTCTTTCGACTTGACCAACCCTTTTTCATTGATGGCGTCCCAAATCTGGTGACAGATTGCACGATTTTCTGGGCTATGGGTGCTTCCGTAGTTATCAAAGCTGATTTGAAAGCCGGCAAAGTCCCGTTCATGTTCGGCTTGGACTTCGGCAATCAGAGATTCTTCGGATCGTTTTTCTTTTCTCGCCCGAATCGTGATCGCGGTACCATGGGTGTCATCGGCACAGACAAACACGCATTGGTTGCCGCGGAGGCGTTGGAATCTGGCCCAGATGTCCGTTTGAATGTACTCCACGAGATGTCCAATATGGATTGGACCATTGGCATAAGGGAGAGCGGCAGTGACGAGGATCTTGCGTCGTGTCATAATCAGTACTTGAAAAAAATTACATAGCCTTAGGGCCAAAACAAAATTGTAAACGTAAACGTAGCCAGTTCGAAGGGTACAGAAGACCATGATCGACCCAGCCGATTATTTCGTTGCCGACACGTCCGGGATTTATTCCCCCGGTCTGGTTCTCTTTCGCGAGCTCTTGGAGCATAACCTCGCCGAGACCATTCGGTTGTGCGGTGGCCCGCATCGCTGGCGGCCCCATATCAAGACGCATAAAACTCGGGAAATTGTACAGAGGCAAATGGACCTTGGGGTGCGACAGCACAAATGTGCGACGGTGGCAGAAGCCGAATTATTGGCGTCGGTCGGAGTTCCTGATGTTCTAATTGCCTATCCGATGGTGGGCCCGAATTTGCAGCGACTCTCTCGTTTGATTGACACATTTCCCGAAACGGAGTTCGCGGTGTTGGCGGATAACCCTGATTTGGCTCTGCAAATGGGAGAAGTTTTGTGTCGACACGGGCAAGAGGTTGGGGTTATGGTTGACTTGAATACGGGGATGAACCGTACGGGAATCGACTTGAACTCGATGGCGTCGGAGCTGTATGAGTTGGTTTCGAGCATGCCTGGTCTGCGCCCCGCTGGTTTGCATTGGTATGATGGGCATCATCGACAAGTGGAACTGGATGAACGTCGCGAAGGGGTTTTGGCTGGCTGGCAGCAGTTCATCCGTTTCCGCGATCAACTGTTAATGAGTGGATTTGAAGTCCCGCGGATTGTTGCCTCGGGTTCCGGTTCGTTTGCGATTTTGGCGGCAACGGAAGAACCGGGTTTAGAATTGAGCCCGGGAACGACGACATTGTACGACGCGGATTGTGTGGAGCGGTTCGCAGAGCTGCCCCTCAAGCCGGCTGTGGCCATCATCACGCGAGTCATCAGTCATTCCGGGCGTGGACAAATAACGTTGGATGTGGGGCACAAGGCGTGTGCGGCCGATCCACCAGCGGGGCGGCGATTATTCTTTCCGTCGCTACCGGACGCGAAAGAAATCCAGCAGTCCGAAGAGCACTTGGTGATCGAAACTTCCCAAGCCTATCGCTTGAAAGTCGGAGACGATCTGTGGGCCATCTCCCGCCACATTTGTCCGACGATGGCGTTGCATGAATATGTGACTGTTGTGAGCCAAGGTCAAATTGTGGATCGCTGGAATATCGCGGCTCGCAATCGTTGCTTGACAATTTGAGTGGAGGCCGTTTTGTCGTTTGGAGTTGTGGCAACTGAGTTACGAGTTTAGGACCTTCCCGGAACCTATTAGCCGTGGGGCACTCGTCTCCAGTTTATCCGGTCGAACTGGACGCTAGTGCGTTTCGGCTGATGATTCCGATCCGTTTTGGGATAGGCTTTTAGTTCTCAATGCGGACCTTGTACCAACGAGTATAGATTTCAGCTGGCTCAGCAGCCAACGCGAAAGGCCAACGTTGGCGGTCTGCTGCCTCACATTTTGGCAGCGATGACAGTGATGTTTTGCCCGCCGAATCCAAAGCTA
>JBGSIY010000449.1:0-9063 GCA_041742275.1 Pirellulaceae bacterium
AAGAAATCGCGACTCGCCGTGGCGTGCACCATGTGGACAATGCACTGGGGCAAAACACTATCACCGGATAACAGACGCGTCCAGACTTCAAATCTCCAGCGCCCCCCCAAGCACAGGCTCTCTTAGCCACGTCATAGCCACGTCATAGCCACGTCATAGCCACGTCATAGCCACGTCATAGCCACCGAACCGCTGGCACGAGCAATTGCTATGCGCTATCGCTGATTCTCTGCGTGCAATTTGAAAGCATCCCAACCCTCGATTCACTCAATCAGCACAAAAACCACCCGCTCACTTTGCCTTCCCTCCCGAAAAAGCCGTCGTCCCCAACAAACAAAAGCCGGCAGAGCGTTTTGAAATAAGCGTGTCCTTATTGGGGTAGGGGGGGGGTTAAAAATGCATGTCCTTTATATTTAGTGCATGTCCTTTATTTAGTGATAGTGATGCGGGGAACAACAAATCGTATCGCTTAGCCTTTCGCGGCTTGGGACCAATCGCGTCGCTGGCGTGAACTGGGAATGTTTAACTTTTCTCGATACTTGGCGATCGTCCGCCGGGCGACTGTTAGTCCCTGTGCTTTCAAGGCTTTAACCAATTCATCGTCGCTGAGCGGTTTTCCTTTGTCCTCATGATCAACCAGCTTTTGCAATTCGACACGTATCCGCGTCCAGGCAACGTCTTCGCCGTCATCCGTTGTGGTCCCACCCGTAAAAAACTGGCGCAAGGGGTAAATACCTCGGGGCGTCTCGATATACTTGTCATCAACTGCACGACTGACCGTTGTTAGATGCACACCTACGGTATCGGCGATGGTCTGCATTTTCAGAGGCTCGATGAACTCTGGCCCATCGTCCAAAAATCGCGTCTGATGATCCACGACCGCTTGGGCAACTTTCATCAGTGTCGAACGTCGCTGTTCAATCGATTCGATCAACCATTGAGCAGACATGATTTTCCGTTTGATGAACTCTCGTTCTTCCTTGGTCGCTTGACCATGCGACAACCGTTGACGGTAATATTTACTAATATATAGGTTTCGCACAGGACCTTCGTCCATTTTCACGATGTACCTGCCCTCGTCATCCTGCTCAACCCATAAGTCGGGAGTAACGGCCATCGCGTGTGATTCGCCAAATTTTCGACCAGGACGAGGATCGAGCTTCCTCAATTCACTCCAGGCTTCTTGGATTTGATCGATCGACATCCCGGTCGCTTTTTGAATTTGGGGGATGCGATTGTTTTGCAGATCCTCTAGGTGATTCAAAATCAGTGTGCGAACGTGTTCATAATGTGGAATTTCTGAGTGTAACTGCAAGATCAAGCATTCCTTCAGGTTTCTCGCAGCCACCCCTTTCGGTTCGACCTTTTGCTGAATGGTCGCCAAGGCTTCTTCGGCTAAGTCCACCATCGCTGGGTCGGCGTCAGCAGGTAACAAATCCGCTAGTGGCATTTTCAGCCAACCACCATCCTCTTCGTGCAACGCAGAAATAATCCGTTCACACATTTTCCGTAGGCCGGGCGACAAATCAATTTCAGACAATTGCTGCCGCAAGTGATCCTGCAACGACTCAGCGCGTTCGGCCACATTGGCGATCATGTCCGAATGGCGATCAGAGTTTTCCTGAATGCGACTGGCAGAGGGGCGATTTTGATCGTCAAAAAAAGTCGGATTGTCTTGATCAAGGTTCAAAAGCCGCTCGAAATCGTCGGCATTGTTGTGAGTATCATCGATCACTAATTCCTTCTGATCAACGTCCGTTGCCTCTCGTTCGGACTGCGATTCACCTCGCTCCCCAGGAAGACTGGGGTCGGAATCAAGCCGTTCCAAAACGGGATTTTCAATCAACTCCAATTCAATACGCTCTTGCAATTCAACCAATGGCATTTGGAGGATTTCCATGGACTGGATCATCCTCGGCGCCAGCGTTTGCATTTGCTTTTGTTGCAAATGTTGGCCAAATGTCAATTTCATGGTAATGCGTCTTTACAAAATTTTGAAATTCAAACGTAAATTTTCAGGAGAAACGCTTGCGTTACATTGCGGTCCCGTGCGTTTCCTTGCGGTCCGTCATGAGCATTCAATTCTCCACGACCTTAACAAGGCTGCCCATGCCAGGCAGGCCCGAAACCCACTCCCAAATGATCCTATCGCGGGATTTGCCAACAACTGGGTGAAGTGCTGGCGACTGAATTCTTGGCTTTGCCCATTGTTTCGGGAAGGAAAAATCCCCCTCGATTCTACCAAATTTTGAAAAAATCAACCAACAATTCAATCCAATAATCCCAATATAATTGCCTTTTAAATCTAGCTCACTTCTCGAATCCACGTGTTTTTTTTGAGAATCGTGAGTAGGTTTTAGACAGCTCCTGGGGCTTGAGTTAACAGAGAGTATCCGACTCTTTTCTCCCGCGAAAGGCCAGTGCAAAAATGTTTTTACACCCGAAAGCAGCTTGCCCAAAAATTCAATCTCATTCCAAAACCAGCAGCAAAACAGCAATGTGCTCAACAGCCATACAGTGCAGAAAATTCGCAGAGTCACGGTGATATCCAACATGGTTTTGGGGCACGCAACCGGGTTCGCTTTT
The DNA here is from genome assembly GCA_041742275.1 of Pirellulaceae bacterium. GTDB lineage: Bacteria > Planctomycetota > Planctomycetia > Pirellulales > Pirellulaceae > BJ22. The sequence goes on from JBGSIY010000449.1 coordinate 2,587, forward strand.
GGCCCAACAATTAGAAACCAAGCAAATGAATCAAGGAAGAAAAGGCCGCTCAGCACCGGCCCGTTGCAAAATTCCTTAAAGTACTCATGCAATTGAGAGTAGACAATCTCGCTCACTGCGAAACGTTTAAATCCGACCCTTATTCGTTCATCTGTCCCTTGATCGTCCGCTGAGTCTTTTCCCAAACCTCACTCAAGTGGGCAACATAGTCTTTGGGCGACAGCAATACGCTCGCATCAACCGCTTCAATTTCAAACAACCAACCCTTGCCGTATTTATCGACATTGATGGAAGACGGATCATGCATCAAGTCATGGTTGAATTCAACAAGTCTTCCCTGCAGTGGGGCGTACAGAGAGCTCTCGGCTTTTTTACTTTCGATCGATCCCATTTCCGCCCCGGTCGTGATGCCGCACGGAGCCTCGATATTCCATTCCAAAAAATAAACGTCTTGGAGGAGGCGGACAGCATAGGCCGAGAAACCAAATCGCCAAACCCCCGTCGGTTGTTTTTGGGCCCACATATGATTACGAGCATAATGACGATCGCCAGGAAACTCGGCGCGGTACTCGCCCATCATAAAGACGAGTGATTCAATCATGTATAACGCACTCCTTGATACATTTCTTCAAAAAAGGGCGGCAGTAAACCATCGGCTTGCATCAAACCCTTTCTTGTCAATTCAATGCGCTCCGAATCGTACGTCAGCATCCCCGCATCTTGATGCATTTCAAATACGTGTGCCCATTCCTGAACAATATCTGTTCCAAATTTGTCACGAAAATACTGGACCTCGAGAAAACCTCGTTTCAATTGCAAAATCATCTCGCGAACTAGAAGTTGGTGTCGAGTGGGACGAAGAGCCCGACCCAGTGGCAACTTTCCGTGTTCCAATAAATCCCCAACATAATCTGGCCATTCGGGTTTGTTTTGATAATGCACCCCATTCACATGACCAAAACTAGCGATGCCAGTGGCGATCAAATCGGACCCGCGCCAAAGATTATCTCGATAACTAAAGTTAACTTTTTTGGGATCTTTAACTAATGTGTAAGCGCTGCTGATATGATACCCCGCAGCGATTAAGGCGTCGTAGGCATAACTCAACCACTCCCGCTTGGTGGGCCAATCGGCAACAGGTGTCTCGATCTTATTCCCTAAAATGTCTTTGGAATAAACCGTATTGAAAGGGAGTTCCATTTGATAAATCGTGACGCTATCGGGAGACAACTCGATCGTCTTGGCAATATTGAATTTCCAGTTATCCCAGGTCTCCCCAACCATTCCGGATATCAAATCAATATTTACATTGGGAAACCCGATCCGTTGAATCCAATCCCAAGCGCGAAATATTTCCCCAGAAAGATGGGCTCGCCCATTATCCTCCAGGATCTTATCCGTGAAATTCTCCACGCCCAGACTCAATCGAGTGACACCTAATTCCTTGAGGGTTTCCAGTTTATTTTCTTGCAATGTCCCAGGTTCACACTCAAACGTCACCTCTTCCGCGCGATCCCAATTGATATTCTCTCGCAGACGATCTACCAACCGAGTTAATTGCTTGGAACTCAGGAAAGAAGGGGTTCCGCCACCAAAATAAACAAAGCGAAATTCGCGGTCGCCTTTAATCGGCTGCCTGCTGACCAGTTCAATTTCCCGCGAGAGAGCCGATACATAGTTCTCAATTTCAGATGCGTTCTTTTCAGTAAACACCTTGAAGTAACAAAATTTGCAACGTTTGCGGCAAAAGGGAATGTGGATATACAGCCCCAAGGGAACATCCGCGGGGGGACTGGCCATCGCCGCTTCAACCTCAGGCAAACTCTCTTGATTCCAGGCACTGTAGGGTGGGTAGTTGGATATGAAATAACTACCCACTTCGGTCTTTACAGAATCAGTACTCATGATTTCTTTTTCAATCAGTTAAAAATTGCGTTTGCGGGATATACTCATGCGTTATCCCAATTCTTACATTTCGCAGTCGTCACACCGGGTGATCAACTATTAACATTGACCTCTTGCCCTCGACTGTCTGCCGTACCCAGTCCATTCCAGGCCCCATAACGAACCTCCATTTTTTTGATTCGTCGTTGTTTTCTCGGGGGCTGGTGTTTGATTTTTTCTCTCACGGCTGCCAGTTGTCGCGATAGGAAAGGCACTCACTTCCCAACAACAATATTTTCGACAGGAAGAAACTTCCCGAGTTCCCTCCCCGCCCGTATCCTCACCGAAACGGGACGTTATTGATTAATTGGGAGTCGCAGCACTTCCTAAACAATAAATCACTCCATCGTCGCTGGCAATGACAAGGCGTGAAAAAGCGACTGCTGGCGAGGCCTTAAATTTTCCTTGAAACTCCTTTTGCCAAACAATTTCGCCCGTCGTCATTTCCAGAGCGTAAAGTCTTCCGTCCATGCCCGCCACATAAATTAGGTTGCCCACAATTACAGGCGAACTCTCAACACCAGACCGCAGCGCCGTCGCCCATTTCCGTTCACCGGAGCGAGGATCCAAGGCATGGACCTGGCGAGTGGTGTCACCAAAAATGACCAACTCGTCTGTAACGGCCGCGTTGCCATGCACAGTCACGACGTTTCCGTCATCAGTAAAGTCCCAAATCTTTTCTTTTTTTCTCCAATTCACGGCCAACATTCCAGCCTGTTCTGTTCCAAAGAAGATCAAATCACCCACGGCAGCCGGCGTGCAACCCGTGGGTGAGTTGATATCGACTCCCGCTTCTTCCGACTGATCACTCAGCTTGATCGTGTGCAGCACAGCGTCACACCCCGCCAAAAATGCGAGTCCGTCGATCACCGTGGGAGCGCACCTCAATTGGTCACCCGCTTCGATCTCCCAAGCTTTCTCGCCCGTCACAGCATTGAGAGCATACAGCTTCGAATCTTGAGACGTAAACAACACCCATTCGCCATAAAAAGTTGCACTGCCATCAATCTCCATCCCAGCTTGGAATTCCCACAATAGTTTTCCATGGGTATCCAAACACAAAAACCTGCCATCAATGTTACCTACATAAAAGCGGTTCTCGTGAAACGCAACAGAGCAAACAAAGCCGAATTTAATTTTATGACTCCATACCACTTCGCCTGTCATCAGATCCAAAGCGACAATCAAACCGTCCATATCGCCAACCACAACCACCGGACGTCCTTCAATCAAAACAATACAGGCTGTCGATTGAAACTCCGCCTTATTGATTTTGTGTTTCCATAAGACTTGCAGTTCGCTCGGTGGAGGCAGAGAAGAACGGGCTACTCCGGTTGCCAAGGGATCACCACGAAAAAGGGGCCAGGCTTCTTCCGGTCGAGAAAAGTCGACGGGAACCGCCGGTTTTACCAACAGCGTCGTTGTCCCATTCGACGGTTCTTGAGTGACAGGATCTGTCGATGACTGCTTGTCCACCGACCCGCCCGTCAGCGGAGCTTCTTCCCCCGTCGGTTGAGACGCTGGAGGCGCGACCGCTTTTGATCCTGGTCCTAGTAAACGATCGGGTGGCGCTGGCTCACTCCGCACTTCGCCTTGGTCCGCATTTTCGGCCGTCGCTTGATTGTCCGCCGTCACCAATCCTTTTGATTCGGGTTCAGGAGTACAGCCCGTCAGGTAAAGGCTGGCCATGGAGACGCCCCAACAGACGAACACGCTTGTTTTTCGAAACATTTCGCTCCAAGGACTGATAGGTGGGTTGCATCGCATCGAAGAGCCTCGCGTGGTTTTAAAAAGAACGTTCATACAGCAATTGCAACTCGGCCGAGGTGACCTCACGAGGATTGAACTGGGCCGTCCATTGCCTAGCCGCTTCGACGGCCATTTCCGGCACCTCATCGCGAGAGACGCCACAGTCCGACCACCGAGTTGCCAAACCGGCCCGACCTACAAGGCCTGTTAAATAATCGGCTAAACCCAAGGCGCCGGATTCTGGGGCTGGAGTCACGCCGTTGACAACCGAACTATGCAACAAATCCCGATAGAGCGCATCGTGCTCTTCGCCGTTGAAGCGGACGACATGCGGCAACGAAATTCCCACAGATTGTCCATGAATCGTACCGTGCCGCGCCGTCACAGGATTGGCCAATGAATGAGCGGCCCCCAGCATGGAGTTCTCAATCGCCAACCCCGCCCAAGCGGCTCCCAGTTGCATGCCCGCCCGTGCCTCCAAATCCAAAGGATCCATCAAGACTTTGTCGAAATTCGTCGACAACAGCCGCCACGCCTCACGGCTATAGATTTGAGAAATGGCTGTCCTTTTTCGAGACACGAATGTTTCTACCGCATGAGATATCGCGTCAATGCCCGTCACCGCCGTGACGATCTTCGGTTGTGTGAGAGTCAGTTTGGGGTCCAAAATTGCGATACGACAACTTGCCCTTTTATCGCCGCAAGCCATTTTCACATGCGTTTGGGCATCCGAAATCAAGGCAAAGGACTGCATTTCACTGCCGGTGCCGGACGTTGTCGGCACGGCAATCATTGGCAGCATCGGTCCTGTCGCCAAATTGACGCCCCAATAATCGCGCATCGCACCGCCGCAACTGTAAACAAAATTAATTCCCTTTGCGCAATCCATACTACTACCGCCCCCCAAGCCAATCAGCAAGTCGGGCGCGAACGACTTGGCAACCGCAACCCCAGCGTCCACTTGCTCTGTCGTCGGGTTTTCACGTGCCCCAGCAAAGATATGCACGGCAATACCAGCCTGAGCCAGCGCCTGTTCGGCTCGTTCGGGGTAACCCACCTCAACAATTCCGGGATCCGTGACAATCATCACTCGCCGACTTCCCAGATCTTGTGCCAAACCTCCTATGCGGTCCAAGGCATCGGCACCAAAGACCAGCCGGGTTTTCATATCAAATTCAAAGGGATGCATACGTTCGATTTCAAGAACACAAGATAGAACTGGCATGGAGTTCGATGTTCGCTCGCACTCCATGCCCTAAACGACGGTGAGCAACGATAGGAACTATCCCACCACAGGGGCTGGCATCTTCACCATTTGCAAGGCACGGGAACGGAACAAGAAATCAATCAAGTTGCCCTCGTGGGGTTGCAACCAGTTCAGGCGGTTGGTCGATACGGGCCCCACATTCAGTCGATCGATATGAGTCGAATCGGCAAGCTGCTGAATCCAGGACTCGTCTTCTGTTAAGGCGGTGCCGACCAGAGTGTACCCCGAGCGTTTGATCATTTCGGCTTGAGGGCACTGCACGACGGTTACAAACGGAAACATAAATTCTTTAGCCACAATCGCACGATCGGGGGAGTCCGCATGAACGACCATCGGCCGCAAATAGGAGCATCGTGGACGTTCCACCAGTCGGGGCCCATAACTTGATGTCATGTCCGTAACACCCGGTTCTTGCAAATCGGCTTCCAACATTTTCCATACGCCTTGGCCCATTCCTTCGGCCGTGAAAGCGGCCAAGGCCGCTTGGGGGTCCGTCGGAGGCAATGCATCTACCGGCCCCAGGCGTTCGGCCAGAGCCTGAGCGATTTCCAGAGTGTGACGTGACGCAAAAATATTGCTGGCGTTAATACAACTGCGCCCTCCATTGCTCAAAACACTTTCGACCATCATGTCCAAATAGTCGGGCCAGTGGTCAACGCAATCGTCCCCCAAAAAGATTTTCGAGAAACCCGGTCCGTGGACCTGGACTCGCGGATTCCCAGCGTACTGAGCAACCGTCTGCAAGCTCCCAAAGATCATGCTGCGATCGCAACTCCCCATAATGGCTTGGCCAACATCATGCCCCCCCGGATAAAGAGAGATGCATTCCCCGGGAATCCCCGCTTGTTGAAACGCGGCAGCAACGCGATACGCGGTCCACGGTTCCTGCGAACCGGGCTTCAGGACCAAGCCGATTTGCAAGGGAACGACGGGCATCCACAACGTGTGAACTCCCGGCGAGTTATTCGGCAAAACCGCCCCTAACACAGGCGTCTGCGCTTGATAACTCACCATCACTCCCCGCGACTCCATTCCATAACCTTGGGACAAAATATTTAAGTCCAACCCACGTGTCAACGCGTCCAAGATCTCACGCATGTTTCGCAGTACGAAACAATTCTTTTGCATGTTTCCGCGGCACATATGTTCCGGCAGGCCAGTCGAAGCCGATTGATGGCGGACAAATTCATCGGGCGATTGAGTCCCGGCCCCCACCGCCAGCGTCTCATGCTCGAACAAGTCCGCCGCTCTACCAACGCGTTCAATCAAATCATCGATCGAAAATTGCCGCAATAAATCTCGAGCCTTGTGGGCCTGACGCATATCACGCGACACAATCCCCCCGTTGACCGTACCAATTTTCGCAAAAGGCTCGCCTGTATCAAACCGTATGACTTCATTGACCTCGAGTGATTCGTAAGGCTTGCCCCAGCGGAGCGGTGAAATTTCGATCACGATAATATTTCCAATTAAATAGTATTGATTCAGTTTCTACGAAAGAATGCCGTCATCAGATC
>JBGSIY010000450.1:0-4247 GCA_041742275.1 Pirellulaceae bacterium
CGACCTTTCGTGGTTTCTGTGTGAAACGAATATTCACACGGAGGGTCGTCTCATTCTTGACTTCAAGTCAAGACCAATAAGTCCAAAATTCCCAAGCACTTGCGCTCAACTCAAAACGCAATTGTGGCGCTGTCCAGTTAGCCTGGATCGATTTATGTTCCGCTGGTGTTTGCAGGCGACTGAGCGGTAATAACAGTGCACCAGGCACATGCCCCTGTTCCCATTCCGACGCCTCACGCACGTCAACCAAAACCGCTTCACCCCTTCTCAACGCTTCCAACGAATGCTGTAAATCGTCACCCGCAAAAACCGTCTTCTTCACCGGTTGACCGCCGATCCACTGTTGCATGCGCGCGAGCCAACTTTGTTGTTTCTGTTTCATGTTAATTTTTTAATTCTTTTTCGAAGGCAAAACGGAAAAAGGAGTAACGCTGAGGCTCGGACGAATTCTATTTCTGTTGGCGAACATCGTAAACCAACAGATCGTTTTGATCTCGGAAGTTCAGCAGCCCACCGACGATCACAGGATGCGACCAGCTCTCGCGATTATGAAAATCGATTTTGAACTTCCCTTTCAGCTTATACTCTTGCGGATTCGCTTCCACCAACGCCATGGTGGCGTCTTGATATCGAAAGTAAAAATGGCCATCGGCATAAGCTACCGCAGCAGACTCCCGTCCCTGCCCATGGCATCCGAGACAACACAAATAGGTAACTCTGGATCCAAACGATGCCTATGTTTCTCATACAAAGTCCCCTACAGCGAATTGGAAAAGATCATTCTAGCGTAAACAGTGGTTGTTTTCATGGGCGACCGCGTGGCAACCGCGGTTTGGTCGAAAGCATCCCAAATTCACATCGCTTGCCAACAAACGCACCATCCGACCCTAGTCATGGGAATTGTGACGAAATTACTCGCCGATTTTAGCGCAGCGGCGCAAGCGGTGCAGTTCTGGCGAACCCGAGTGCTCGCGCTCCTCGGTTTACATTTCATATCAGTAATCTGAATTGGGACTGTTTCTTAGCGAGGAACAACACGTTGCGCCTTGAGTCCCTCCGTTGCGCGGCGGGTCGGTGTGTCCCAAGGCGACAAAAAAGGTGAGCTTGAGTTGGGACAAAACTACAGGTAGTTGGTCCCGTTGATGATACAGGTCAACTGAGCCAATGGAGTCTTCCCGTTAACAGAGTGTGTTCGTCGATGCCTTTGCAGGGATACTAACGATTATAACGACGCCGCAAAAAACGCGAGGACCGCGATTGATTTGCGTAGAATTTTCGTCTTGTTATACTGATGGGATAAATCGGTTTATGACTCCGGCCACGCCCTCATGGAGTCGGATCCATCCAACCCCTCTCCTCAATAAATCTTTTTTGGTCTTTTAGGACACGAATTACCATGCAGACGGTAACAGTTCAACAACCCGCGGCAACAGCTCTTCAACCAACGACCATTTTCGATATTATCCGCGCTATTTGGACCTTCAAATTTCGTGTCGCGTTTACGTCTGTGTTGATAATGTGCCTCGCAGTGGGTTTCATTCTGTTGCTCCCCAAAAAATATGAATCAGAGGCCAAGCTATTCATTCGCTTGGGGCGGAGTAGCACGTCGGTTGATCCGGCGGCCGTCGGCCAAACCATCGCCATCCAAGATTCCCGCGAGACAGAAATAAATTCGGTTATCGACATGCTCAGTAGTCGCGGACTGGCTGAGACGGTTGTCAAAGAAATCGGCGAAGATCGCATCTTGAAATCGAACAACTGGCTGGAACAACAAATTGACGCAGTGATGAGTCGGATCACCACCTTCTCGGTGGACAATTCGGAGCGAGTTCCTCAAATGCTGGATGGAATCGGCATCTCCAAACGCACGGATAACGCCGTTGAGGAAGTTCTGAAAAACTTGACCGTCCAGTCGCCCAAAAAATCGACGACCATCACGCTTGTTTACCGAGCGAGAGACCCCGTCCTGGCACATGACGTGGTGCGAGCGATCGTTGAAAATTATCGCAAGATGCATGTGTTGGCCAGCAAAGCCGATGGGTCGCTTAACTTCTTTACCGAGCAATTCAACGAGCAACAACAAATCCTGACCGTGAGCGAACAAAAGTTTCGCGAGGTAAAAGATCAGGCCAACATGCTAACCATGCAAGGAAAAAAAGATTCGTTGCAATCAGAATACAATGCCGTAAAATTACTTCAAATCCAAACTCAAGCCGATTTTGCAGCGGCCAAAGCTCGCGAAGACGACTTGATCGCAAGTATCGAACAACTTGCCACGACCATTGATATCGAATCAACCAGTGGGATTGAACAAGCTGCATCGGATTCCATGCGCGACCGACTATACGCATTGGAGATCCAAGAAAAAGAATGGGCTTCCCGTCTGGGCGAACAGAACCCGCAGCTGAAGAAAGTTCGCAAGCAGTTGGAAGAAGCGAGAAAAATCATGTCCGATCAACCCGTTGATCGTGAACACAAGGTGATTGCTGCCAACCCCGTTTTGCTGGATATTCAAAAAGATCTTTTATCCACACGTAGCGAAGTTGCCTCAAATCAGTCCAAATTAAACGAACTCGACCGATTGGAAAACGATCTTTCCCAACGCATCGCTTCGCTCAATGCACTGGAGCTGACTTCCGAACGTTTGGAAAGAACCATTCGAATCGCTCAAGAAAATTATTCAAACTACGCCAGGAAGCTGGAAGAGTCGCGGATCAAAGCGGCGATGGATCACGAAGCGCTCTCCAACGTCTCGTTGGTTGCCCAACCCTCCATTCGTGAAAAACACACCAGCCCCAATCGACCTTTGTTGGGCATCGTCAGCCTTGTTTTCTCAGTGTGCATCGGCTCTTTTGTCGCCTTGTGGAGTGACCTCAGCCAACGCAGGAAACAATTTCAGCGACAGTTGGCAGAACGACCGTTGGCAGAACGGCAGTTGGCAGAGAACCTGCGGCATGATCGCTCATTGAGTGAATCGCGTCCCCGCGAGACTTTGGAAAGTCTCTCCGCTCCGCCCCACAGCGCTGACACGCCTCGCCAAACCATTCCTCGCTAGACACGCCTCTTGTTTTAGCGATCAATTGAGACCCGGTAAATGCACGCCGACGATTATCAACCATCCATTTTCACCCAAAAGCAGTGGGACCTATTGCGTCTCCCTGTTTACATTCTTGTGGGTTGGTTGGCTCTTTATTTCACGTCATTCTTCCACCTAGTGAACCTAGACCCTAATGATGAAAAAATTGAGCTAGACTTACAACTTTTGATCAAGTTGGCCGTGTTGGCAGCCAGCGGAATCTACGTCGCCTGGAGCTTTGCCTGCGATGCACGAGTGCGCCAAGTCTTATTTTCGTTTCCTTGCGCCGGTGTTTTTATTGTCGGCCTTATCATTTTAGCGGCCAGTGCCGTTTCGTCGATTCCTACTGAGTCAGCTGTTTCCGCGGGCTCCGCTTTGGTTTGTTTGACCTTGGTCATAAGCGTTGCCGTCAAGACCAGTCGTTGGTTCGCGTTGTCGGCCATCTTTTTGGGACAGGCCACATTTGTGTTGGGATCGTGGTTCCTATATTTGTTTGTGCCCGAACTGGGAGTGTTTCTGGAACCTATTGCCGATGGGGAGTTCTTCGAGCGGATGGGAGGGTTGGCACATCCTAACTCGTTGGGACAACTCAGCGGGCTCGCCGTCGTCACGGCGTTTTCCATTTTGGTCACGGGGAAAATCAAGGGGCGTTATCTACAGATGGGGGTCACGGCCATCGGCTTGATGGCTGTCTTGGCTTTGGTGTTCTCGATATCACGCAGTTCCATCCTGGCGACGGTAGTGGCTACGGCGTGGGGCCTGAGGTACTGGTGGCTCTCAGGATCGCGTATCGTTATCACATTTTTGGCAACAGCCGCTCTGTTCATGTTGATTTTTAGTATGCTGGCGACAACCTCAGGAGAAGATTTTTTACAACAGAAAATTTTCAGCAAAATAACCAAGTCGGGTTCGGTAGAAGAACTTAGCTCGGGAACCGGACGCAACGTGATCTGGAGTTATACTTGGAGTTTGATTCAACAACGCCCCATCCTGGGTTATGGTGCCGGGACCAGCAAAGAACTTCTGGCCGAATACTCACTTTATACCCACAATATGTTTTTAAACGTGGCCCTATCTGCCGGCTTGATCGCTGGTTTCGGACTCATGACGCTGGTGCTGTATGGGCTTCTGCGAACGTTTTATAACGCTGCTCCCGTCCCCGACTGTATTC
>JBGSIY010000451.1:0-2173 GCA_041742275.1 Pirellulaceae bacterium
CGACCTTTCGTGGTTTCTGTGTGAAACGAATATTCACACGGAGGGTCGTCTCATTCTTGACTTCAAGTCAAGACCAATAAGTCCAAAATTCCCAAGCACTTGCGCTCAACTCAAAACGCAATTGTGGCGCTGTCCAGTTAATCACGCCGACGAAAACCCTCGTAGCCAGGACTGATTAGGGATTGATAACGATAACGTCCATTGGACATTTCAAACCTCTCCATAATCATCACCTCGACATCAGGCGTTTCATGTATCAGGCTTAGCGCACTCCCCGGCAGTAGCACACAACAAGCGGATGCCAAGGCGTCGGCCGTAGCTCCATTAGGTGCGATTACCGTCGCGCGGCTCGTATGGGTTACGGCCATCCCCGTGCGCGGGTCGACGATATGAGAATAGCGTTTGCCGTCAATCACGAGCGATTGCTCTGAATCCCCCGACGTTGCCACGCTTCCGGACTTCAGACCAATCTTCACCACGCCCCCTTCGCCATTGCCATGCACCATCACACTCCAGGCAACATCTCCAGGTGGCGTTCCCATTACGGAAACATCTCCGCTGGCATCCACGAGAGCATTTTCGATCCCGGCTTCCAATAAAATGTTGAGCATGCGATCCGCCGCAGCACCTTTGGCGATTCCGCCAAAATCCAGTTGCATCCCTTCTTTCAGCAGCTGGACTTTTCCATCCATTGAAATTTTGACTTTGTCCATACCCACTTTTTCAAGGGCCTCCGCAATTTTCTCTTCGTCCGGATAACGGTTCCTTTTGATCGCGCCTCGCCACAAATGGCTCAATGGACCGACGGTCACGTCAAAAGCCCTATCCGTTTTGTCATACATTTCCCTGGCGACTAACAGAGAATTTACCAGCAAGGGACTGACGGCGACGGGTTCAGCGTGCGGTGCCGACTTGCATAACTGATTGACCTCGCTATCGGAGCGGTAGTCACTCAAGCATTGCTCCACTCGCTCCAATTCGTTCCAGGCAATATCCACAGCCGTTTTTGCTTGCTCCGCATTTTCAGCGTAAACGATGACACGGAAATAAACGCCCATGGCCGGTCGTTCAAACTCGAAACGTTCCAACGTCGACGTTTCTCCATCCGCAGTCGTATCCCCCCCAAAAAAATAGCAACCGCTGCTGCTCAGCAAAACAAATACGAGGGTCCCCAAGAGACTGATATGATGCCAACGATTTGAGACGGCGGAAAAATTTCGCCCGCATTGCTTATTTGAGAACACGTGTAGCCTCTGAAAAAATAATCAGCCGCTTTTTGACCCGGCAGTAATATAAAAAAATGCAATCGATTCTCTTATTTATAGCTGAAACACATCCCTGTCACCTCGTTCATGCGATCAGTTCACGTCATCACTCGGCCCAACCCACTATCGTCTTCCACCCTGGCAATGTCGTGTAACCAACCAAGGCCGAACCATAAATCCATCGCGCCCCAAGAGTTTTCGTATGCATCTCAACCTTAACTCGCTGAAATCAGGCGTCGCTAATGCACGACCCTTCGGCATAAACATTGAACCGCTCCCTCGATGCAAACCCAACCAATGTCAATTGATAGCGCCGCGCCATCTCGACAGCCAAACTCGATGGAGCCCCGACTGCAACCATCACGGAAATCCCCGCCATGACCGCCTTTTGCACAATTTCAAAACTGGCCCGTCCACTCACGACCAAAACGCGATTTCGAGCCGGCAATTGTTGACTCAAAAAATAAAAACCGATCAATTTGTCCACAGCATTGTGCCGTCCCACATCTTCTCGAACCTCTAATAATTCGCCAGCGAAGGTCGCCAAGCCCGCAGCGTGAACGCCGCCGGTTCGCGCAAATGCGGGTTGACTGCTGCGGAGCAAGTCGGGGAGCGATTTGATTATCGCCGATTTCAATTGTTGCGTAGGTGGTGGAACAGCACAAATCCCCTGCGAAGCCAACGTCTCCAACGATGTTTTTCCACAAACGCCACAACTTGAGTGAGTAAAAAAGTTTCGCTGCAAGGCGGAGAAATCAAACTCCTTGTCCGGTCGCAAATTAACTCGAACGATGTTGCCAGTAAAGTCACCGTTGTCAGCAACCCCACGAAAGTCAGTGGATTCGATGTCACGAGGCGAGGTCAAAATGCCCTCAGTAAACAAGAATCCGGCCGCTAACTCTCTATCT
>JBGSIY010000452.1:0-6938 GCA_041742275.1 Pirellulaceae bacterium
CGCAATTAACCAAATACGGAAGTTATTTCAGGACTGTCCCTTAGTACGGCCGGGGCTGGAGTTTCGTGGTTGCATGTTCGACTCGACGACCGGCCAAAGTATTATGGCTACCAACCTTACATGTAGCAGGTATTCCAGTTAACGTATCAACTACAGGCGCACGGGAAATTTTGGTGACAGGATACGCTTATGGCAATCGAGATTGATGAAGCTGTCAGGAACGCGGCCTCGACAGGTAACGCCACGGCACTCAAAGAGTTGGTGGCGTTGCACGGCCCTATGTCGGTCCGTCTGGACGACGACCCGGCCGAGCTTACTGCGCTTCACTTGGCCTGTGCGTCAGGAAGCGTCGAGGCTGTTCGGCTCCTGCTTTCGCCCCCAGTGCGGGCCGACGCCAGCGCCGTTCGGAACAATAACTTCACACCGTTGCACGCCGCCGCCATGCAAGGCCATGCAACGATCTGCGAGATGCTGATTGGAGCGGGGGCAGATATGAATGTCCAAACGAATCCGCAAGGGTATGCTCCGCTTCACAGCGCAGCATTCGCCGGGCATGTCGATGCCATTCGTGTACTACTTGCAAATGGAGCGGATCGGACACTTGAGAACTACCGCAACGAACAGCCAGCGGACACTGCAGGGCGCACCGGGCAGACGGAAGCGGTTCGCGTGCTGAACACTTAAGGCCGAACAAGCCGTTCCACCGGAGCGGAGGTAGTCTCCGTTTTGGAAATAGATGAGTCTCTCGCCGCGGCCCCCTTACTGCAACGTTTAGCTGGCTTGAGAAACGAGCCAACTTCGATGGTATGCCGTCAATTTCGATTCACGTTTAGATTCCGCAATCTATTCAGAAAACAGCAATGAACACAAGTCGAAAAATCCATGGTGGTTCATTCTGGATTCCGTTCTTGGTGTTTCTTGTAACTACGCTCTTTATTCCTGTTTGGCCGCTGTACAAAGGTTCAATACTTATTTGGGTCGCGCCGATTTGGGCAGCCTATGCGTCAGTCTTTGCCGCTCCAGAATACGTACTTTTTGCTCTTCCCGTGGCAATGATCCATTTTGCTATCTGCTATACTGTTGCTGTTTTGATTTCATCACGAATTAAAAATTAACGTCTGATCGCCATGTAACAAAACGGTGAACCCTAGTCATCTTAGTCATCGTTTTTTTCGACAGAAAATCATACGCGGCGACTCGGTTATTGTGGGTCGTGAGGCCGCATTCCACATCACATATTATGCAACAACACGAAATTGCAATTCCAATTCTGCCTAGTCGCTCCTTAAGTGACACTTTGTCCTTTTATCGGCGGTTGGGTTTTGACGGTGAGATACACAGTTACGGTGACTACGCCATCATTCGCCGGGGCACAGTGGAGCTACACTTCTTCACTCACCGTGAGCTTCGCCCCACTGAATCGTCTGCGATGTGCTACATCAGGGTTTCAGATGCGGAAGGCCTTTACCGCGCATTTGCTTCGGCAGAGTTGCCCCGTAGCGGCATCCCACGCCAAGGCGCCCTCGAAGACAAGCCGTGGGGGATGAGAGAGTTTGCCATCGTTGATTCTGACGGCAATCTGTTGCGCATCGGACAGACGCTCTGACAGTGGGGACAACGCCTCAATCAGAGACATTGGGAATAAACTCAAGGCTGGTTTCTCAAGCGACGCCGTCGCGGCATCATCCGGTCGGACTGTTGAACCGATAGTCCGCGCGGTTACAGAGCCCGGTAAACTCGGGTCTCCTATCGTGCGGGGGTTCCCTCGCGAAAGGTCGCTTGATGGCTCTTCCTTGTTCTTCATTGTTCGGCCCTTCCTGTTTCAACTGGTGGTTGAAGTGCAGTACTACGGCCTCTGATGCCATTCGTGGGTGCACCGATGCCGAAGTCAGAGAACTCGAACGACAACTGTCGATTCGATTTCCCGCTGCGATGTCCGAATGCTTGCATCAGATGGGACACGAATGCGGGGACCTTTTTGATGGCGACGCCTTTGGCATTGGCGCTTTCAACGATGCACTGGAGGTGGCTGTCAAGGTCACCACCGAAGTAGATTCCCCCTGGCGATTGGCGGATAACGTGATTCCGTTCCTCCAACATCAGGGTTACGAATTCCTGTTCCTGTATTCCAACGCAGGCGATGACCCGCCAGTTTGGCTCTACATTGAAACAGAACCCGAACCAAAACAAGTGGGACTTACTTTTACGGCATGGCTACGTGAATCGGCCATCGGTTCCATCGAAGGAAAACCATGGAATAATGAAGTATGCCGTGAAATTAGATTGCATCGTGACGATTGGATCGCACGCAAGAAAACGCTCGATGAATACACTGCAGAGGCAAACCGAATTCGCCTATCTCTCATCCGGCGGCTCATCCAAGTCGATCGTGACCGTGGGCGTATCACCGGACCAAATGAAATGCAACAGATATGGAATCGTGAAGTCCGAAACACCGACCTAGGCCGTAAACTGATTGCGGAAGGGAAACGCATTCCTTGGGGCTGGTTCAATCCAAGTGATGCATAGCCAAGCGTTGGATGCGGATTCGGCGATCGCGTTGTTTCCGATGTTCCCAGTGATTCGCTTCGAGGACTTATATCGTCACGTTCAATGCTGATGCAAGGTACGAGCGAATGTGCCGTAGATTGGTCGCTCGAACCTGAATACGCGTAACGGACGTTTTGTCGAAACGAGACCGCTGAGGGCTCCGTGACTGATGTTGCTGAGGGAATCAGACCAAGAGGTACCGTTGATTAGGCTGCTCGTCGTGCCGATCCTGGCACCCAATTCCAACCTCGAGCCAGTACCAATCGAAATGCTGCCTGCACGGTGCTTGAGCCATTGTTCACTCGAACCCTATGCGAAAACGTTCCGTACCGAACTGACCGAATTCGTCGCGACACTTTTTGGCTCCGATCGAACGCTCGCCTTTCGCTTTTGCAAGTTATCCAGTCATAGCAGAATTCAATGCGTCCATGCCCGCCGTGCCTTACGCCTACACTTCTTTCCCTTTGGTTTTTCCGATTGCCTCGCTCCTAGGCATTGAAAGTTGATTCGCGAGTTGCAATCCATTGCGGAGCCCGCTTTTCAAGAAACGCCTGCGTGCCTTCGATGCACTCTTCTGTACCCCAGCTGTCAGCCAGATATTGGATCGATCGCTGTTCCGGCTGACTGATTGGAGCGAGTTCTAAAGTCAATGCTTTACTGTCGAGTTGAGCTTGTGGAGAAATCGGCAGAAGTGATTCGATGAGGTGCCTCACGTTTGAATCTAACAGGCTATCGCTCTCGGCTACTCCATCGATTAAATTCATCTCCAATGCCTTCGCCGCAGGAATCCGGGCTGCGGAAAGAAATAGTTGCCGGGCTTTCACCACGCCCACACGACGGATCAGATAGGGAGCTAGACAAGCAGGCACGATTCCCAGCCGACCCTCAGAAGTGGCCAAGTAGGATGCGCTCGTCGCGATAACAAAGTCGCAAGCAACCGCTACCCCGACACCCCCGCCCAAAGCTCCTCCATGCACCGCGGCGATCGTTGGCCGAGGATGAACGTGCAGCCTATTAAACAAGTCACGAATTAAATTCGCGTTCTCTAATCGAATCTGTTCGTTCAATTTGCAAATTTCGTTCATCCAGGCGATGTCCCCGCCAGCGCAAAAGAACCGTCCTGCGCCACGAACAACAAGAAATCGATGCGTCATCGAGCGTTCGAGTTCATCCAGCTTTGACAAAATCTCTTCGATCATGATTCCGTGAAAGGCATTGCATTGCTCAGGACGATTCAATAGCAGCTCTACTGTGTGATGGCTGATTTTTCTCAGTTGAACGAACGAAGATGGCATAGTGCAGATTCTTCCTGCGTAAAGATTGAAATTAATGTTCGAAGCGAGAACGATACTCGTGCGAAATCAGATTTTTTTCCGGTTCCGTTACGATCTGTCGCGCGACGAGTTCGCACACTTGTCCGACACAATCGATCTCAGTGGGGATCTACAAGCCAATCTGTTATAGGACGCCGCGTCGTCTCTAATTCGAGCGTCTTAGCGTTTTCATCTGGATAAAATGTTTCTGCATTGAATGTGGGCGAATGAATCTCTCTAACTGACCCGTTTGTTGGCTACCCAAACGACAACTAATATATCGTGACCCTAACATAGGATGCCGCAATTCGCCCATCAAATCATTCGCCAGACTCCGACAGAATTGGCTTCAGATCCGCCTCTGTGGTTGACCGATGCGATACTGAGCCCCTAATGACTTGTTTCTTGATTCGTCCAAATCGATTCGAAATCGCGTAGAGAAACAATCGCTTTAGCAACTCTGTGTCAACGCGTATTTCTGGCAATTGGGATACATAGGCATTCGTATTGGTCCTATCAAAAATGGGATCTTCTCTCCAATAATTGAGATAACTATCCACGTAGCCATAGAAGAAATTTTCAGCTTCCGTCGCATCGGTCAGCCTTGTTATGCCTTCACAGAATTCAACGCCATAGTAATTGAAACACTGTTGTAAGGAAGCCTCGATCTCACACAGTCTCGTGGGAGCACTCGGGGTTAAATGAAACGTATTAGAACCATTTCGAAAGTCGAAATGTCGGAATATTTCAATCGAAGCTGAACTGACCCAATCAACGGAAACTAAGTTCAAAGGGTTGTATTTCGGGACAGTCAGACGAATGTTATGCGCCCATCGTCCCAAGGCGTCTTTTGGAGCCGCTTCTGCCAAAAGCGAAGTAAATTGAGCAAAGCGATAGATGCTCTCATATTGTTTTGTTCCACCCGTTTTCGAATCTCCCACGATGATGGCGGGACGAAGGACAATCAGTTGCAATTCAGGAATGGAATCGCGAATTAACCTCTCGGCCATGAATTTGCTTTGCTCATATTCGTTACGAAACCCTTGACTATCGTCCAGTTGATGTTCGTAAATCGTTCCTGTGCGTCTGCCGCATACATAGGCTGTTGAGACGTAAGCCATTTTTTCCATATGGCAGCGATGAAAGACGCCTATCGCACTCTCCGCTGATGCAATATTACTTTGCAACGTTTCGTTGTTCGCACTCCCTGAGAACTGAACCGTTGCTGCGCAGTGAATCATACTGCTGCAATTGAAACGAACCCAGTTGAGGTCAGATGAGTTCAATCCAAAATCTGGTTTCGTTGTATCGCCGACCAAGCAAACTGGCGGAGGAATTTCTGTTGAGTCAAGCAAGTTCCATTCAGATAGTAGATCTTCGAATCGACGTTCTGCCGAGACTTTGTTGCCACGAATGACTAGGGCTGGCGAAAGACCGTGTTCGAGTAAATCTTTGAGTAGGTAAGAACCAAGGTGCCCCGTAGCCCCAGTCAACAAAACATATGTCATTTAGTCAGACCTAGTTGTCAAAAAGATTGTATGTAAAATTCATACTTGAGAAATTTTCTAGAGAGATTCTTATAACGAACCTGCGTTGCTTCGCGAACCGATGCTACAGGCTGGCTGCAACATTCGCAAGGCGATCGGTTACCCAGGACGTCATTCGATTTTAGAGTACAAGTTCGGTTTTAGAATAGTAGCGATCGGAGCAATTAGAAAACCTGCGAACCGGTTAATAGTAAATCGACCTGTCAAATGGTAAAAGTTTTCAAGAGAAATTCAAGGTGACATGGTTGCCCCGCAATGGTCGCAAGTAATTCCGCGTCGGCAGAGATCACGGCGAGAGGCATCGTACCCCCCAACTACTGAGACACCAGACTGGCCAATTCTTGCTTTAACTGTCAGTTTTGGCTCTGCTATTCAGCCAAACCGTATTACAATCGCCATCGTCTTTCGCGGATTTGTTGCATGTTTCGTTGTGATGGTTCCTGACGTGTTTCCTGCAGTCTTTTTTTTAGATATCAGCATTGTTATTAATTCCCTGCGAAATTGGTTTGATGCGTTGTCGATTTTGCAAGTTTCTCGCTGGGTCAACCCAGCGCAGTCATAAAAGTTCATGTTATGAAAACAAGTGATCGACAGACTTTTCCGTTGCGTTTGACACCGTTCGAGCACTACATGTTTGTAGACGATGACCCGGATTGGCCCATGCTGTGCACGATGCGATTGCGATATGAAGGGAAAATTGATCGGGTGCTATTCCAACAGGCTATGCAGGACTCACTAAAGTTGCACCCTTTGTTGAGCGCAATTGTTGTGGGTGGGGACCGCAACTCATCTTTTCGACGGATTCATTGGAACTCTAGTCCGTCAGAGCCCGAGTTGGTGTTTGTAGATGAAAAAACAACAACCGTTCCGCAGCAAACCTTCGATATCACTAAAACTGCTGGAATGAGAATCGTGATTGAATCTAGCCCCTCACATTTCATCTCAGTTCAATGGCACCATACGATATGTGACGGATTAGGAATCTGTTCCTATTTTGAATCACTGCTGATTCGCTACGAGGAACTGATCTGGGGTACATCATCCTCGATTGAGCTTGAACAGGCCACAACGATTCGCAAATTATGGGAACAGTTGAGGATGCGAGGAGTGAATTCTCAGTCGCTGTTAACCAAGCTCGTTCAATATCCGCATCAGATGAATCGTATTATTCGATTTTTTGTCAATCGCGTTATTTCCCTCAGGTCAAAGGATGCAACGGCAACTCCGCTGTCGTATCAGCACAGTGGCTTCCACTCAGTGATCGAAACAAGCGAGGCCTCTCAAGCGATTATGCAAAAAGCTCGAGAACACGGCGTATCTGTGAATGACTGGTTGCTTGCCGCATTTTATCGAGCCATCGTTAAAGTGTTTTTCATGGATCAAACAACGTCCAAACACTTCTTACGAATCGCCGTCCCAGTAAGCCTTCGCTCAGTCGACAGTAGCGACAAGGCTGAGGGCCTACTTTTTGGAACGGCCATGAATCGCGTCAGTATGGTTTTCGTGGATCGATCCGTAAACGTAATCA
>JBGSIY010000453.1:0-8179 GCA_041742275.1 Pirellulaceae bacterium
CGAGAGCCTATGCTATGCAGGGGGATGCGAAAGCGGCTACGGAATGGTTGATTCGCGCCGTGCGGACCGGATGGGTCTTTCGCTCGGAGACATTGAAGGACCCCGCCTTTGCCAAAATTAAACAAGAAAGTGTGTTTGCCGGCCTGTTGGGGAGGATGCCCGATGTTCCTTTTGATTTCGCGCCGACGATGGGATTCAGCAGTCGTTTGAGTTGGGCTCCCAACGGTGGCGTTAATGGTTCGAATCAACAGGGAGCAAATTATTTATTGTCGACCATGCTGGGAACCACGACGCAGTTTGGCAATAGTGAACAGGAAATTTTATATTACTTGCAACGCTCCGCCTTGGCCGATGGCACCCAGCCTCAAGGAACTTTTTACTTCACAGAGACGGCCGATGTGCGCACACGAACTCGGGTCCCTAACTATGCCGTTGCTATAAAAAACTTAGAGGCCATGGGCGAGGTTTGCGAAGTTGTCAAATCACCCTTGCCGCGAAACGGCCAAGTCAACGGTGCGATGCTCGGCGCAGCCAACTTCCAGTGGTCGACGGCCCAATCTGAAATTGCCCCAGGAGCCATTGTCGAAAACCTCACTAGCTTTGGAGGGCGTTTTGACGCTTCGGGACAAACCAAATTATCCGAGGCCTTACGGTATGGGGCGGCAGGATCGAGCGGTGCGGTAATCGAACCGTTTGCACTGCAGGAAAAGTTCCCACACCCCATGATGCATGTTCACTATCGACGTGGCAGCTCACTGGCCGAGGCTTTCTATCTCTCGGTCTCCGGTCCCTTCCAATTGCTGATTATTGGCGACGCGTTATGTCGACCCTGGGCGGAAAAGGGCGAAGTCATCGTCACAGGTTTGGCCGAAAATGACTCGGTGACTGGCAAGGTCAAAGCCGGTGTGAGCTTCGATTCTCAGGCGGTCAGCGCCGGAGTACTCGAACTTTACCTCGACGGTCGCCTCGTTTCTCGCAGTCCTAAATTGGATGACATTGAATTCGATTCCACCACCATGCCCGACGGTCATCACGAACTGCGCTTTGTGGTGGTCGCCAACGATCTGATACAAAACCGTTACGGTAAAACGATTGCGTTTCAGGTCAACAATCAACAGGACTCGGCCACCCTGACAACCTCGCAAAAGACCTACACTATTGATGATTCCGTTCGTGCCGAGGCAACCGCAACGGCGGGCCAAGAGCTGACGCTTCTGCTGAATTCGGAACCCTTGGGCAAAAAAGCCGGAACGGCGGCGACTTGGGACATCCCAGCGACCCTGCTGGGTCGTGGACCCGTTTCTCTCCGTGTTGAAAGTAGACTCGAGTCCGGCAAAATAATTTCCAGTCCTCCTGTCTTGCTGCAAATCGACGGCCCGATTAGCGACAAGACCAGCGGCTAGGCGGGGCCGGAACGCCTGCCACCGAACACTACGGCGATAAACACTACGGCGATAATCACTACGCCCAGCGATAATCACGTGCCTCGCTATAAACACTGCGCCTAGCAGTTAGATGCATCCCTTGGGGTCTGGCTTGGCCGAGACGACACGGTTTCCCGTTTCCGTTTCGCCTTGCGTCTAACAAGAGGGACTTCAATGGGGGCGGAGAGTGGGTATCGTGCAAACGCTATTGTCGTTGGTACAATGAGTAGCCCCGTCGCAAGCAACAATTGGGAGGTAACGTGTAAGCCCCTGCGAGAACAACCGGCGGTCTCGTGACAGCGCCACCTTGCAGTGCCGCGGCGTTATTTCCGGTGGGCCCGTGACCGTTTGATGGGTCGCGCAGCGGTGAGGTGCCGATTTGTTTGCCAGCGTGTCGCTGTTGTTTCCCTCGCATACGTCGAGCGGATTTAGTTTTCTTAATACCCGCATTGTTTGTCGATTATGAAATTTGCGTTGCTCTTGGCACTGGAACAATTTGCCGATTCGCGAATACCAAGTTCGCGGGGCGTGTTGGCCGATGCCGATTCCTTTCGGGCGACTCTTCTGGGTCTGGGGTACGACGAAGCCAATGTGTTGTTATTAGCTGATCAAACGGCAACGTTGACCTTGGTCCGTTCGCGGATCAAGTCGTTTTTGAAGCAAATAGCGAATGAAGACCAACTCTTAGTGGTGATATGGTCGCGTCGCCAAACGGATGAATTCGATCGCCAATTTATCATTTGTTTCGATTCGCTTTTGGATGATTTAGAAGAAACAGCCCTCCCCTTTGATTTCCTCAGCAAACAACTGCAGAACATCGACGCTCAATCCATTACGGCAATTATGGCGGTGCCGAATGCTCAAACAAATACGTCAATACTCAACGCGGATAGGCTTGACGGACTACTGGAAACATCCGTGCCCACGGCCGTCCTCTGGGCAGGATTGAATGACGAAGAGCTTCATTATCTTCCGCAAAAGAAGCAGACGGCCTTCGGCTATCACTTGAATGAAATCTTCCAGGGCCGTGGGGTTGAAATGAGCCATAACAACTCGCACCTGACGGCCCAGTCGCTGTTCGCTGGTCTGAGGGCGTCCATAGAAAAATCCTTAACCAACGCCTTTGCGATGCCAGAGCAACAATCATTAGAACTGCGCGGCACCCATTCCGAGCGTCTAGCCATTGTTGATTTGGCGGAGTTTATCGAGCGACGTAATGCACAGACCCAAGAATCTCTGCAGCACCAATCAGCGGGTCTTTCGTTTCGCGGCGAACGGCGTGGAACGGTGAAATCTTTGTCCGGATTCACAAGCAGTCATCGGGTTCCTACCGAAGTCAGTGAACGAACCCAAGCCTTTGTCGCACAACTCGCCGAAAAAGATCTTGTCGCCGAATTGGAGTACATGCATCGCCGTTTGCGTGATGAACTCAAACTCAAACGCAAGGATTTAGAAATCATTCCTCCGGCACAAGGAGTGGGTTCGATCGTCTCACAGGGCTTCGCCTACACCGTTTCCATTGGCTTGGCAGAGGACCAGCCCGGCGAATTGATTTGGTTTTATGAACTGAGTGATTTGAAAGACCTAACATTGATTCGCTCGCGGGGGATGGGCCGAGCGTTTGAGGAACGTTTCACCAGTTTGCGTTTTTCACCACCGCGAGAGATTAAAATTGCCGACGTGGTCGATCGGATCGAAACGCTGGACAACGACAAAATTCGATTGGACTATGACATCAATCTCACGGGCTGCCAATTGCAAATCCCAGGCTTCCAAGCTCGAATTGAAATTACGCCTTGGGAAATCGCCTGCGTTTTTCTCAAATCGCAATCGCCGACCAAGTTGCTTCAGGCTTTTGCCCAATTGAAATCGATCATGGGTGAAACCTTGGGCGTCAACGAAAAACGAATTTCCTAACGCGTTGTTCACTGAAGTGAGCTCCTGGTGACATCAAAACCTGGCAATCCGAATTCGTTGCCAGTGGATTTTGCAGTGAAAGTCTTTGGCGTTTTCCGTAGCCGATAGGGGTTTACGAGTCTGAACGAATGTGGGTCCGCGGTATCAATCTACAGCGTTTTCCGGTAAACTTATCGACAGTCGAAGGGGTCGATGATGCAATGAAGGCATTCGCCCCCTCGTGATCTTATCAGCTAAAAAGGTGCTCCATGCGGGGATTCGGGTTTCTGGGATTTGTGGCGTTGACAGCAGTGTGTTGGGGCGTTTACGGCCCCGTGTTACACCATGGTCAGCTTGAATTGGGTGCCAATGGTGAACTGAGCACATTGCGTTCACTGATTTGCGTTGGCATCGCCTATTTCCTGATCGCTGTAATTTTTCCCGTAGCAGTCCTGCTGAACCGAGGTGAAAAAGGGAATTGGTCGATGGAGGGTTTCGTTTGGTCTTTTGTCGCCGGTGCGGTCGGGGCGATAGGCGCTCTGGGAATTATTCTAGCTTTCAAATTTGATGGAACACCTGTATTTGTCATGCCGCTGGTCTTCGGATGTGCACCCGTTATGAACACGATCGTGACCATGCTCATGAATCGATCGGGGAATCGCGCATCGATGGTCTTCTATGCCGGAATTTTGATTGTCGCCATTGGAGCCGTCGGTGTATTGACCTTCAAGCCAAGTAAAAAAGTGGCAGCCGCTCCTTCGCCAACCGCTACCGCTCAAGAAACAACCGAAAATCCCGCGGCGAACAGCACCGATGTCGTCGGCTCCACTTCGGCCGAAACGGTTACCCAAAACCCGTCTGACTTGGCAGCCCAAGAACCCGCCACAACTCGTCCTGTTTCCAAAAAGGGCGTGAACTTGTTGAACCTGTTGTGCGTGATGGTGACGGCGTTGTGTTGGGGCGCTTATGGTCCGGTTTTGCATCATGGCCAGTCAAAGATGAATGGCAGTCGCTTAAGGCCTTTTCTCTGCGTGGGATTGGCCTATTTTGCGATTGCCGTGGTTGTCCCGTCTCTATTGTTGCTCCGATTTACAGAAGCCGGTGGCTGGGACCATGGCTGGGGTGTCCTGTGGTCGCTTATGGGGGGCGTGGCTGGTGCCGTAGGAGCTCTGGGGATTATCTATGCCTTTAATTTCGGCGGTAAGCCCTTGTTTGTAATGCCTTTGGTTTTCGGAGGCGCCCCAGTAGTCAACACATTTGTCGAAAGTTACTCCAAAGGAATTCTCGACCAAATTGAAATGCCTTTCTTTATCAGTCTGGGTCTTGTCATCGCAGGAGCAGTCACCGTTTTGGTCTCCGCCCCCAAGGGACCGGGCAAACCCGTCGCTACGCCGCTGGAAGCACCCGCAACCTAGACGCGTCATGACAAAGACTGGAAACTGGGGAGTGCGTAAGGCGAAACCATGAATCACGAAATCGTAGCCCGTCAAATTGATGACCAATTGTCGCATGTTTGGATGGTGCGTACCTTTTTGAAGCATTCGGAAGAAGCCGAAGAGGACGACGAACTCAACGAAGTGCATCGTGAACTCTACGATTATGCCTTGGCCTTGGGGCCACCCTTTCGAGCCCAAGAATGGGAACAGTACCAAAAGATGGCCAGGAAAAAATTGAAGAAGCTGGTCAAGGCCACCGCCATGCTCACGGAAATCCAGCCGGAAATCTCGTCGCATACAAATTTTCAAATGTCCGTTCAATCGCTGAACCTGGCGGTCGCCCGAATTCGTGAACTGCTGGGAGATCCGCCCAAACCCGAAGTCATTGGATAAACTTAAATTGCTGTTTGGGCTGAGTAATCGCTGAGGAAATAAAGCGAGTGATACCGCTACGTTCCTAAAATCCATCGCAAGGTTTCACAGTGTAGAACGGGTCCCTACTGGCGCACCAGAATATCAGCATCCCAGCGAAACCGTGTTTCGGATTCGTTCAGTCTTTCAGGCCCCGACCGATTTTTGTAACAAGAATGTTTTTCAACTTGTTTGGAGAGGTCAACAGCCACCCAGTCACGTTCCCCGCCGGTTGCCATACCATTGAATGTGCATTCGTGGGCAAAACGTAAATCCATGTTGTGCGCATAAGGGCTCAAGCCACTCCTGTCGCTGTTGCAGGACTTCCGGTGTAATACCCTCGGGCATCAACAACACACGTTGGCGGTCCAGCGAACCGAGTTGAGACAGCGCCGTTTCGATTTCCTCAAGATCAGTGGGTTCGACGACCACGAATTTGAGTTGATAGGGATAGCGGCGGGTCAGTTGCTGCAACACATCCGGTTGGAATCGACGCGATTCATGCCGCGAGTGCCACTCCCCTGCCCTGGCAATAGATGGCGTGGAGTTGGCAAGTTTCGGACTGATGGAAATCAAATCGCAAGCAACGTTTCGATCAAGAGTCCCTGCAGTTTCGATCGTAATATGTTTCCCTCGATCTTTGATTTCGTGGGTCAAGGGAACAATTTCTTTCGGTAACATTGGTTCTCCTCCGGTGATCACCACATGCTCCGCTGGAAACAAATCAATTTGGGCTAGGATTTGGTCAATCGTCCATGACTTTCCTTCGGGAGCCCAAGACGTGAAAGGCGTATCGCAAAAATCGCAACGTAAGTTGCACCCCGACGTCCTCAGAAAAACGCTCAAAGTCCCCGTCAACAGGCCCTCTCCCTGTTTTGATTCGTAGATTTCCGAGATTTGCAACATAGTTTTATTTAATCTCTGAGTAGTGAGGGCGTCCCAAGTGCGACTCTCACGATTTGAGCGAATTATTACCATATTAGCGGGTCTTGGAAGGAACACCATGAGTTGTCACAATATCAGACTTTCATTTTGCAAATTTCAGAACGCATAGCGGCCAAATATGGAATCCAGAAAATTACTTGAAACCTTTGATAATCAGTTCCCCGAACGAGATTATGTGATTGAGATTCAGTGCCCCGAATTCACTTCGGTTTGTCCCAAAACCGGTCAACCCGATTTTGGCGAATTGCACTTCAGTTACATTCCTGACAACAAATGCATCGAGCTAAAAAGCTTGAAGATGTACCTACAAAGTTTTAGAAACCAAGGCATTTTTTACGAGAATGTGACCAACTCGATTTTGGACGATTTTGTTGCCGCGGTGGAACCAAGGCACGTTGTGGTAACGGCAACGTTCACGCCGCGAGGGGGCATCTCTTCAAAAATTGTCTGCGAATATGTGCAAGAGCACGACATGCTGAGCGATGAGAACTAGAGCCTAACCCAAAACGGATCGGAATCATCAGCCGAAACGCGCTAGCGTCCGGTTCGACCGAATAAACCAAAGGCTAGTGCCCCACGGCTAATAGGTTCTGAAATAGGTTCTTAAGACCGATAAGACGCAAGACTACATTCAACAGTGTTTACGCTTCAACCAAAACCGAAACAGACGAGACATCCCCCCATCGCCCAGGCATTGCGGCATCGTCCCGATCGGCGGGCATGACTGCTCGCGAGAGTTTATAAAAATTAGAAATGGAAGTAGGAATTAATGAATCGACAACCCGAGATACTGTTGTCTGGATTTAGTGATGAATGCAGCGTTTCTAAAAACATCGACGAGCAGTTCAATACCTTTTCCGCTTTGGGCCTGAAATATGTAACCCTGAGATTCTTGGATGTCGGAACCGGTGTTAAAAATATAATGCAGCTCGATGACGCCGAAGTCGCGATGGTCTGTCAAAAATTGGCCGACTACGATTTGGCTGTTTCTTCATTGGGCTCTCCGATCGGCAAGGTCAAATTGTTGGATGTTGAGGATGGCACATCTAACATCTTTGTGCCCTTTGACGAATACCTGGAAACTCAAGTCGATCGGGCAATTGAGTTAGCTTTGGCGTTGGGAACCAAATTGATTCGCGGGTTTTCGTTTTATCATCCGAAGGGGACTGCGGCCGAGCAACATTTGGCGACAGCGGTGCCTCGCCTCCAGGCCATCGCCCGTCGCTGTGATGCCGCAGGATTGACATTCGGTTTGGAAGTCGAAGCCAATTTGATTGGACATACGGGTGAAATGATGGCGCGTCTGTTCGAGGAAGTCGACGACCCCGCCATGATGCTTATTTTCGATGGCGGCAATCTGGTGACCCAAGGCTTTAGCCGACAACAAATTTTTCAAGAATGGAGACGGATGAAGCCTGGTGTGGGCTGGATCCATGTGAAAGATTACCAAGGCAACCGACACTCAGACGATTCCAATTCGAACACCCCTTCGGCAAGTCAGTGGATCGACGAGGAGACGTTGAACTGTTTTGTACCGGCGGACCAAGGCGAATCGGGGTACGCGGAGATCATGTCGGATCTCCTACAAGATTCAGAACCCATTCGCAAACGCTTAGCTGCCCGAGGTGTTCCTGGTATCTTTGCCGATCTGGAACCGCATGTCCGCGGGGGGGGGCAATTTGGTGGTTTTAGTGGAGCCGACGGAATGGGCGTGGCACTTCGTGCATTCTGTCGGATACTCGATCGCCTAGATTTTTCCTATTCCTTGCGGGATTTCAATAGCATTCGTCGTTGAGGGCAATGCCAACGGCGAAGCCAATTCCAACGTCAAATTGAAACGACGCAAATTAGCAGCATCACATCCCCCAGGACAGAATGCAATTCCTTCAGTTTTGAACAAGCAAGCACCGCTGCTTATGGGTGGTTCCAAACGCAACAAACACTCCGCTTTGATCACAAGCTTGCAAATTACTCGGCCGCCGAATCAGAGTTCGTCGTTTCTTCGTCTTGTTTGGCTTTGGCTAAAACGTGAAAGGCAATCGCCGCAAACGTTCCGAGCAGACTGAG
>JBGSIY010000454.1:0-2753 GCA_041742275.1 Pirellulaceae bacterium
AAACGCCGTTCTTCAGCAGACAATCCGACCACGGCTTCCTCACGCCATTTCGCTCCTTGAGCCATCTGAGAATTCAAAAGTTCGAGTGCCGCTGTCCAAGTTTCTGGCAAGGGCAACTCCTCCATGGTCACTCCCTCCGGACGGCCGACGGACATCGAGATGCGGGCCAGGACAGCAGCTACAGCCCCGGGGGACTCGGCGGCCTGCATGATATCGACAGCCGATGCCTCGAGTTGACGCATTCCATCCCAGGGATCTGAAATCGAGAGCTCGCGGATCGGCAGTCGAAAACTTGAGGGATAATCGGCCGCCTGAGCCACTCCACGTCGCGATGTTAAATCCCAGTCGGCGGCGTGTTCGTCGATCTGAGGCTGCAGTTCCAATCGCAACATGGGGACTTGTAGTGTAATTTCTTGACCCCACGCGACGGGAACAATCGCAGACGTGAGCATCATCACGCCGACTACCGTATGCCACATTTGTTTTCTAAACGGGCATCGAATTTGCAAACGAGAACTTGGGTTGTGCATTCTGCCAGACGACGCGTTTTGATTGATTGACATTTTGGCGCCTTTTGAAGCAAGATAAGAATAAAAAATATGAGCCGGGCACGATCGGCGTGGCCTTCGCTGCGAACTCCGTGTATGCGGTCGCAAACGAACGAACTGTCTTGACTTAACAACGACGCTCAATTCGCGACAAAAACAATCGTTAAAAGACACATGGTATCCGTAAATGACATGATACCCGGATTCAACCTGCTGCGGGGATCGCCAGCCCCAGGGGCCGGCTTCATGCTGGACGGCAAGTGTAAAAAAAATATGCCCGCTCGCTGCTGGATTCACGGATTTGGCTGATCGATTTGTTGTTCACGCCTATCGGTGGTGGAATTGCCGGTCGTTTCCCGGACGATGAGAATCTAAAAACCGATTGAATTGAGGTGACTTCGCGCGGACCAACGAGACAGGACAAAAGTACGATTACATTTCGAGCACGAGCACGAGCAAGAGCACGAGCGCTAGCACGATTACGAGCACGAGTTCGAGTTCGATGAGGCTGTATTTACGCCGATTCTAGCGAGTGCATTGGGTGGCTATTAGCGAGCAATGTCCTAAAATTATGGGATCAACGATCACCGGTTTTTAATGGCAATGGTGAGGAATTGGGGCCCACGGGAATGGTAGACGATTCACGTTGCGTCAACCATTTCACTGCGTTGGCCACAATCGGTTGTGTTTCCACCGTTGCCTCCGGGTGTGGGCTGATGGCAATCACGCGGCCTTTTCCATAGGAACTGGCAATGATGGCCGGCGTTTCCACCATTGTGCCGACTTGGGGTTCCCACAGACCTGTTTCGGTTTTAAAAGTCGCTAGGGGAAGGTAGGTCGGTAGGTCCGTTCGTCCGGCCGGTGAGACAATCGGCCCGTTGTGATATCGGACCGTGATGGGTGCCGAAAAATTTCCGAGGATTTGCCGCCCTGCCTCGGTCAGTTCCATTTTTACGTCGGTCGATGGGCCGCGATACCACATTTGTTTGGGGCCGACATCGGGGATGTCACGGCTGCCGGTGAAGGCCTTCGAGTCAATGATTTTTAGAGACCATTCATAGTTCGCGGAACACAGGTAGGCACCCGCACAAATACCCAGGTACCCTCCCCCGTCTTTGACAAACTCGCGAACCTTTTGGCGAGCGTCGGGCCCGATCGCTTTGGCCTGACTACCGCCACTTCCGCCTGGAAATACGAGTAGTGCGAAGGGAGCTAGGGGGGCGCGCTGCAGATCGCTGGGACCCAAACAGTGCACAATGAACTGAGGATCTTGTTCTATCAATTTTGTCACTTGGGCGGCACCATTACCACCGGTTCCCGGTCCGTCATAGATACCGATATGCGTTTTTTCTTCTTGGTTTTCAACCACCAGGACATCGACGCAGTCGCTGTCAATGATTTGCAGTTGTTGCAAGAGTTTGGAAACGAGCAGGCGATGCTGACGAACACGAGTCGACAGCGGTTGGTCTTTGGTCGTGGTTTCCAGAATGATGGAATGACAGTTCCAACGCTCTGCTGCTGCGCGAGCCAAACTGCCTGTGACCGGGCCTGAACCGTTGAGCAAAACAAATTGCCGC
Organism: Pirellulaceae bacterium; assembly: GCA_041742275.1. Lineage (GTDB taxonomy): Bacteria > Planctomycetota > Planctomycetia > Pirellulales > Pirellulaceae > BJ22. The sequence continues at coordinate 2,126 of JBGSIY010000454.1, forward strand.
TGGGGATCCTGGATCGTCGCATTGACTGCTTGGTGCATTTCGGCAACGATCGAACGGGTTTCATCTCGATCAAAGCAAATTAAACTGGACCCCACGGACTTGTCGTTCGCAACGTGGTAGTCAAAGCCCTCATGCAGGTCAATCAACCAATCGGGGTGGAGATTCTCGACAAATTCCCAAATGCCTATGCAAAGCTCCGTTCGAGGGTAGTTGGGAGCGTTTTCACGGGGAAAGTTTCGGTTGCCGTCGCGTTGCGTTTTGTCATTTCGGTAGGCGGGAATCCAACGGGTATTGGCGGCAATGCCTAATCGATTGAGACGCGGCACCACAATCATGCGTCCGCGCTCGACGGGCCAATGTCGAATTTGTTCGGCAGCCCGAAAACCCGCAGGCTCATTGCCGTGCATGCCACCGGTTATCAACACCGTAGGACCGGGGAGTCCGCTGTCGATCTGAAACCACGTCGTTTCCCACTCCGTATCCGGCAACAGGACGCCCTGGGTTCGCACCGGTCCTGATGCGGGTTGAGCCACAGTGACTGTTAGGAAACAGGTCAGTTGAATCAGAAACGCCATCAATCCGGCGCTCCCGGTCCCCAACTTGCAATGATACATGATGACCTCAATTG
>JBGSIY010000455.1:0-3185 GCA_041742275.1 Pirellulaceae bacterium
CGACCTTTCGTGGTTTCTGTGTGAAACGAATATTCACACGGAGGGTCGTCTCATTCTTGACTTCAAGTCAAGACCAATAAGTCCAAAATTCCCAAGCACTTGCGCTCAACTCAAAACGCAATTGTGGCGCTGTCCAGTTAAACGAGTACCCATTTTGGAGAACGCTCGTCTTGGTTCACTTCCCAATAAACTACCAACTCGCACAGAGTTCCCCCATTCACTGTTTTCACAACGTTTCCAACAAAATAGCAGCCATCTTGGGAATCGTCCTAATTCCGTACCCGACGCCGTAATTCGTTTCTGATTCCTTTGAATCAACACGACTGCTAGAATAGAGCAAGTTTTGCCGGCGATGTCGGTTGGTATGGCAATCAATTCACATTTCTTTGGGTGTTTTATGAAAACGTTCCTCTTGATGATCCTCGTTCTGGTCATGACTTGTCCGATTTATGCCCAAGTACCATTTGATCGGAAACTGGATTGGAAGTGGGGGCCATCGTGGGGCGCCCAACGACCAGGAGTACAGCTCCGCCCCAATTTGGAAAAAGATCGAGTCAGCACAATCGTTACAGGCAATGGTTCTCCGTTCGCCGTCGAGTTGAGGATCTGGGGCGATGTGGCGAATCTTGAAAAAGGGAAACAATACCAACTCCTGTACCAACTCCGACTTCATACCAAGGCTGGCGAGACCGGCCCAATCCTCGGCACTGAGATGCACCCCGAAGGGCGAGCGTTTGTTATCGGCCAGTCGACCTACAGCGACGAAGAATTCTGGCCCGGTATCGAAGGCGCGATCGATATCACCCGCAAAGAACTTTCTGGGATGATCGGCTTGCCAGCGGTCAATGAACCGACGAGCGTATTCGTTCGCGTCGAACCCCAACTGTTGGATGTTGCAACCAAAAAATTCTCCACTCCTTTGAAGCCACTTGCATCGATTTTGGTACTCACTGTCGAACCGAATCGGAAAGTGACGGCAGTGACCAGTGTCAAAGACTGGATCGCTACATCCCTGTCGATGGAACCACGTCAAGTTATGGAGTCGCTCAAAAGTTTCGATGAAATCGAGGTTGAAAGTTGCAGATTCGCTGACGGTTTCGCCAAAGGACTGGAACGCGGCGGGATAGAGTACAATGAAATGGCAAAACTAATCCGCGAGTTTCCTTTTGAATATTTCCGCGACGATGGAAACGCCTTGTTTTGGCAACTGGAAAAATACGCTGCCTTAGATTCGCCCAGCGAATTGCCCAAGGCAGCCCAAGAGAAACTTGATGAGTATCGGAATTTTCACAAAACGAAGTGAAAGGACAGGGCCACAAGAATTTCCAGGGAGTCAGGCTAATTTGATCTGCCCCGACCTATCTCAGGCACAACGGTCGGCCCCTGTTAATGTCCGCGTTGATGGTCGAAGGGAGTACATCGATTTCAGCTAGCTCACTGTGCATTTGAGCTAGGGCAGTAACGCAACTCAGCATCATCGGGATTTTTGTTGTCGCCTTCCGCTCCGCAAAAACAGCGTTTTTTTGATCATTCGCAGAGCCAAAGCCAACATTGAATTACCGAATGGCCTCAAGCCAGAGCCGCAACCCTTTTTTCTACGTGGGCAGGCTCTAAACAAGGGTTGGCGATGCAACGACTCGGAACGAAGAAAAGTACTGCGTGCATGGCGAAATGAAGAAACGTATCATAGCACAACCTATGTTTTTGTTTGCTGGCCGCAGCAGCCCTCCTACGATGCCTGCCAATCCGTTGAGGTAGTCGAACTTGGCCTCGGTGTTGCTCCACGCAATACGCGAGCATACCTTACGGGGAACCGAGTTCGAAAAGGCGAAGTGTCACGCGCTTAATCGCCAGCGGTTCAAGTTTGGGGTCGAAATTCGTGCAATAGTCCGCAAGGCGTGGTTTTCCTTTTCCGCAGTTTACCCCACGCGGAAGTCTTTCAATAATGGCTATCCCAGTTGCAACAAATGGCGTTGTCAGCTCAACTGCCGATTCTGGCTTCGGACCCAATTGCCAGTCACCCATCTCGATTGAAGTTCTCTTCTTTTAAATTCCGACTGGGCCGCGGATTCGTCTGGACCGACGAATGAATACTCCCTTAGCTCCAATAGCGTCACCCCGAAGCAACAACGGAGGCAATGAGCCGGACCGGTGGCTCAACCAGGCTCAGTGATCTTGTATAAAACACCCAGCCCCCACAAAATCACAATCTCGACAGAGACGCGTGAGAAATGCATACGAGTCCCGCCGTATTCTGCCGCTTCCTCTGTCATTTTTCCCGCCCCTCTGAATCCGAACCGCGTGGTTCTGTAAGAAAAGTATCGCTGGCCCCTCATTGGATTAGTTCTTGGGCGGATGCTTTCGAATACGCCTGCAAAATCGGTAAGTCTGCCCAAGTTATTTTAAAAAAATACTCCAACCTCTGTCACGACGTTGAATCTTAAATGTAAGGGTTAAGAATCGGCAAAAAAGTTGAGCCGATTGAAGTGCGGTCATTCCTTGTTGGAATAATTTCCACTGGCTTAAATACCCCGATTCTTTCCACGGGGTACGCAGGCAGGTACACACTCAACAACAATAACAACAACAACATGATCTCAGTGAAACTCAATGGCGAAACGGGAAAAGACTATTGGAGCGTTGATCAAGCCAAACAACTTCGCATGATAATCAATGGACCATGATCCCCAACCAACAAATAGCCAGCGCCATGCGATTCGACGTTGGTCTCGGATATCAAAAATCTTCTTCTGTGGGCTACGAAACGGAACAAATGCATACCACAAATTGTTTTAATTGCCCTCTGGGAAGATCGCCCTCGTGTTGCCGGGGAAAAGTGAGCAGGAATTTAGAAATGAGTTGATCGAACTGCTTCAGAAGTTCCAATCACACTGGTTTGCGCTCGACAGAACGTCAACTACTCGAATCCGATATAATAGAATCTAAGTTAATTGAAATCGATCGGGTGATCGAAATGTCAACAGCTATATCCCCTTGTTTAAAGGAAAAACCTAGTTATGAAAATTCTTGCTTCTAACCCTTGGGGCATGCTATTTCTATTGTTCTGCTGGCTATCGGTGTTACCAAGCCCTTCAATATTGGAGGCTCAATCGTTCGTCTTCGATAACAAGAAATTGGAAAAATTTGGCACCAAGACGTATACCATGACGGCCATCGACCCCAGC
>JBGSIY010000456.1:0-2609 GCA_041742275.1 Pirellulaceae bacterium
ATGGTCGCTTCTATTTTGGCGCGATGAAAAACGAAATCGGACCGGCAAACTCGCTGGGCTGGAAAGACTACCAATGGCCCTCAACAACTGCAGAGACGAAAAACCAAATGCCGAACTTATTTTGGGCATTTCCTTAGCGCCCGTTTTGCTCACAAACATCGAGCGTTTTTTGCACAACGAGCACACTGCGGAGTTCGCCCAGCAATATCCTTTGGCAATATCGAACCGTCCTTTGGGACCCCGGATACGGCAATCCAAGTCGGCACTCCACGATGCACCACGATCGACGAACCGAATTTTGTACAATGCCCCAATAAAATCAATCATCATACGCCACTGGCTACCTTCCGACGGAAACACCGAAACGGAACACATCATCAAAAAATGTATTTTTGATGCTCCAGCTGACTCACCCAATTTTTCTTTCTGACTTGCCCCTTTTCACTCGCCAACCCACTATGCTCGCGGCATGAAATTTGCTCGACATGAATTTAGACTGAATAGATGACAGATACGGTCCCGGTTGATTTGGGCCGAAGCAGCACGACATCCGATGTATTTGGAGTTACCCTTATGAGTTTTCAATTTGATCGACTGACAACGAAGGCCCAAGAAGCCATCGTGGCGGCGCAATCCATGGCCCAAGGCAAAGGGAATGCCGACATCTCAACGTTGCACCTTTTGTCTTCACTGCTCAGCGACGCCGAGGGTTTGGTTGTCCCCGTTTTAGAACATCTAAAGATTCCCGTCAGACAATTGCAGGCGATGGTCAAATCGGAATTGGATCGCCTACCCTCGACCGCCGGAGGCAGTTCCCCGAATCCGCAACGCTCACTCCAAGAAGTCTTCAATCAATCTGCCAAACTTACCCAAGAAATGTCGGATGAGTTTACCTCGACGGAACACCTCTTGCTGGCTCTGGCCACTGTCGATTCGCCCGCCAAAAAAATCTTGGAAATGAACGCTGTAAAACCTCAGGAAATCAAGGCAGCGATCGCGTCCATCCGCGGGTCGGCCAAGGTCACGGATCAAAATCCAGAAGGAAAATTTCAAGCTCTCAAAAAATACAGTATCGATTTGGTGGAACGCGCCGCCGCAGGAAAATTGGACCCCGTTATCGGTCGCGATCAAGAAATCCGCCGAGTCATTCAGGTCCTTTCGCGTCGACGAAAAAACAACCCCGTTCTGATCGGCGAACCGGGTGTCGGAAAAACCGCCATTGCCGAAGGCCTGGCGCTGCGGATCGTGATGAACGACGTTCCCCAAAGCTTGCGAGACAAGCGAGTCTGCGCTTTGGATATGGGTGCGCTGATTGCCGGCGCGAAATTCCGCGGCGAATTCGAGGAACGCCTCAAAGCTGTATTGCGCGAGGTTACCGACTCGGCTGGCGAAGTCATTTTGTTCATCGACGAGCTGCATACGGTAATTGGCGCCGGGGCGTCCGAGGGGGCCGCTGATGCCGCGAACTTACTCAAGCCCGCATTGGCTCGAGGCGAGCTCCATTGTATCGGCGCCACGACGCTCGATGAATATCGGAAATACATCGAAAAAGACGCCGCGCTCGAGCGCCGCTTCCAACCCGTCTTTGTTGGCGAGCCGACGGTGGAAGATACCATCACCATCCTCCGCGGCCTGAAACAACGTTACGAAACACACCATGGTGTGCAGATCAAGGACGATGCTTTGGTCGCCGCCGCACGCCTGTCGCAACGATATATCACCGATCGGTTCTTGCCCGACAAGGCTATTGATTTGGTGGATGAAGCTGCCTCCAAATTGGCGATGGAACTGGATAGTGTCCCCCAAGAAATCGATTTGGTCCAACGTCGGCTGACGCAACTCGAACTCGCTGCGCGACAATTAGCAGACGAGGAAGATGAGGGAATTCAATCCCGGCTCGATGAAGTTCGCAACGAGATGGAAGAACAAAAGAAACTCTTGGCAAATCTCCGCGAACAATGGGAATCGGAGAAGTTGGGAATGACGGATGTCAAAAAAATTCGCGAACAACTCTCCGAAGCCCAACACGCTTTTGAACAACTTGATAGTGCCATCAAGGCGAAACAGGCGTCCGGCCAATTGGTAAACGAAGACGATTATCGTCGCCTCTATGAACTGGACGTGCAGCAAAAAAAACTGTTTGAACAAATTCAAAGCGCCGAATCACGCAGCGAAGAAGCAAAAGAAAATCAAAACTCCAAAGAACGTCTGCTAAGCGAACAAGTCACTGAGGACGAAATCGCTGACGTCGTCAGTGCTTGGACCGGCGTCCCCGTTTCACGGATGCTGGAAACCGAACGGGCGAAGCTGCTGGTGATGGAGGAACGCTTGCACCTCCGCGTTGTCGGTCAAAACCTCGCCGTGGAAGCGGTCTCCAACGCTGTTCGCCGTAGCCGCAGCGGTCTCCAAGATCCAAACCGTCCCATCGGTTCATTCTTGTTCCTAGGTCCCACCGGTGTCGGCAAAACCGAACTTTGTAAAGCGTTGGCCGAAGTGATGTTCGACGACGAAAACGCTATGGTTCGCATTGACATGAGCGAGTTCATGGAGCGACATGCCGTCAGCCGCTTGGTGGGCGCCCCTCCCGGCTATGTCGGTTACGAAGAAGG
>JBGSIY010000457.1:0-3865 GCA_041742275.1 Pirellulaceae bacterium
CAACGAGTCGCGAAATCACGGTTCGGAGAGCCGTGCGACATTGAGCCAAATCGCCAGTTCATTCGTCTGAATGAGTCCAGGGTTTTACTAATGCGAATTTTAGCGGGGAATGTGTTTTTCATTGGGCTATGGACGAAAGCGGGACATTTTCGAAAACCTGATTTGCGGTTAGAATCGAGCGTTTTCTAAGACGTTCAGACACTTGAATTGAGAATGGGCCGTAGGCATGGGACTGATGATCGCCACCAAGGCGTTTTTTAAGTTATTGGGTAATCGCGAGTTGAGTCAATCGTTTCAAAAATTGCTCGACGGTCAATTGGTGCCAAAAATTGAACAGCAAACACCTAAGGCGAGCGTTCCCAAAGCCGGCAGTCCAATAGCAACGGAATCAAAAACTCCCATCCGCAACGACGCTGTTAGCTTACTTGCGGCATTGCAACGCGAATCTCGGTTTCTCGATATTGTCCAAGAACCCTTGGAGCAATACTCGGACGCTCAAGTCGGCGCGGCGGCACGTGATGTACTCAAGGGCTCTGGGGCGGTGATTCAAAGAATGTTTGGTCTCATGCCATTAACAGAATCCGAAGAAGGTAGCCAACTAGAAACGCCCTTGCAATTGGACCCAGCCGAGTATCGATTGGTGGGAAGAGTTGAGGGTTCACCGCCGTTTCGGGGGCGCGTTACCCACCACGGTTGGAGAGCAACCCGCTGTGACTTGCCAAAATGGACAGGCAGTGCCTCCGCGTCCATGATTGTAGCTCCGATCGAGTTGGAGATCGAATAAGCATGGCCGCTAAGTATGTGATTGGAATTGACTTGGGGACGACCAACAGCGTTCTCGCCTATGCTAAAATCTCAGAGCCAGCAAACATCAACATCCTAGGAATTCCGCAACTCGTCGGTTCTCATACGGTGGATGTGCAATCCTCATTGGCCAGTTTTACCTATTTGGCCAACCCTGCCGAAGCTGGAAATGAGGCTTTGGAGCTTCCGTGGACGGGCGCGAGAAATTACGCCGTAGGTCATTTGGCTCGCGTCCGCAGTGCCGAGGCGCCCGAGCGAACAGTCGGAGCGGCCAAAAGCTGGCTCTGTTATGGGAAGGTAGATCGGCGAGCACCCATTCTACCTTGGAACGCTCCAGCGGATGTGCAAAAAATTTCTCCGTTGACAGCGGCTCGCTTTTATTTGGAGCACCTTGTCGATGCCTGGCATCATCAATTTCCGGATGCGCGTATCGAAGAGCAGGCAGTCGTACTCACGGTACCCGCTTCCTTCGATCCTGTCGCGCGAGAACTGACTCGTGAGGCTGCATTGGAGGCTGGCTTTCCCGCAGATTTTTTACTGCTGGAGGAACCTCAAGCCGCATTGTACGCTTGGCTGTATCAATCAGGCGAGACCTGGAGGAAGCAGTTGCGAGTCGGAGAGTCTGTCTTGGTTTGTGATGTGGGCGGAGGAACGACCGATTTAACTTTGATCGCTGTTGCTGAAGAAAATGGCGAACTCATACTCCAGCGCGAAGCCGTCGGTGAGCACTTACTTGTCGGCGGAGATAACATGGACCTGACAATGGCCCATGTCCTGGCAGGAAAGTTTGCAGAACAGGGCACACATCTTAATCCTTGGCAATCGGTATCATTGTGGCATTCCTGCCGCGCAGCAAAAGAGAAATTGTTGATCGACAACGGCGCACCGAGTCAAACGATTTCTGTCCTGGGCCGAGGCAGTAGATTGATTGGCAATTCTGTCTCGTTAGAAATCCAGCAAACGGAAGTTGCCGATTTGTTGTTGAATGGATTTTTTCCAGAATGCTCGCTCACGGATGTGCCCCAGCGACAAATGGCTTCCGGCTTTCAAGAAATTGGTTTGCCCTATGAGTCCGACCCTGCAATTACCCGACACGTTGCCGCTTTTGTCAGCGCTCATGGCGTGCAAGAAGATTCGATTAAGTTGCCGAATCATGTTTTGTTTAATGGCGGCGTCTTCAAGTCAACCGCTTTTCAGCACCGCATGTTACAAGCAATGACGAACTGGAATCATCAGGCAGGTTCGAGCGACGAGGTTCGCGCGTTAGCAGGGTTGCACGATCTCGATTTCGCCGTGGCTCGTGGCGCGTGTTTTTATGGCTGGAATAAACAGTCGGGGGGGCTGAGAATTCGAGGCGGTGTTGCAAATTCATATTACGTGGGAATTGAATCCGCTGGATTGGCCATCCCTGGCGCACCGCGGCCGCTCAAGGCGTTATGCGTGGTTCCTTTTGGCATGGAAGAGGGAAGCCAAATTAAGGTCCCTTCTGGTGACATTGGATTGGTAGTGGGACAACCCGTTCAATTTCGCTTCTTTCGATCCAACACGCGAAAGGAAGATCTGCCGGGAACGCTCTTGGAATATTGGGCACCCCATGAATTGTTAGAAACCGATCCCCTGGTAGCCACATTAAATTTGGATGGTTCCAACGAACGATATGTGCCCGTTAAATTTGATTCACGAATTACTGAGTTAGGAATGTTCGAACTGTGGTGTGTCGGCGTGAATACACCAGGGCAATGGAAATTGGAGTTCAACGTGCGAGACGAATCGTGAGTGGGGCTCCTGAGGATTTTGATCCGTTGATTGATCGGCCACCCAGTCGGTATGTGGTGGGCATCGATCTGGGTACAACGAATTCTGCTGTGACTTATGTGGACACTCAAGAATCGGATTGGCGTATTCAGGTCTTAATGATCCCCCAGCGAGTATCAGCGAGTGAAGTTGAGTCATTGGACGTGCTTCCATCCTTTTATTTTCAGCCCTTGCGAGGTGAATCACAGCAAGGTACCGGCACGAAACCCTCCAGCTCGTCATCGGGTTCGTCCCAGTCGCCGGGGAAAGTAGCTGAATCTTTTTTTGTCGGTAGTTTCGCACGTGATGAAGCGACCAAGACGCCGGGACGAGGCATTAGTTCGGCCAAGTCGTGGTTGTGTCATGCGGCAGTGGATCGCACTGCCGCTTTGTTGCCCTGGCACGGAGCCACCGATGTCGAGAGGCTATCTCCTGTCGAAGTTAGCGCCGCGTATTTGCGGCATATCCGTCAGGTTTGGGATCAACAATTCCCCGCTGAATCGCTGGCCGACCAAGACATCATTTTGACGTTACCTGCCTCTTTTGATGAGGTCGCTCGAGAGCTAACCGTTGCTGCGGCGGCATCGGCAGGGCTTTCACGCGTCGTTCTGATCGAAGAACCCCAAGCGGCTTTCTACGCTTGGGTTTACAAACACCGTGACAACTGGGAAACAAAAGTTGAGATCGGGCAGAAGATACTGGTCTGCGATATTGGAGGTGGGACAACCGATTTTACCTTGATCCGAGTTCGCAAAGCCGAAAGCGAACTCGCGAAAGCGAATCCGGACTCCGCCGATAGACCGCACCGCATTCAGTTCCATCGCGTCGCCGTCGGACAGCACCTTATCCTGGGCGGCGACAATCTGGATTTGGCGATCGCCAAATATTTAGAGCAACGATTATCGCCCGACAAACCTCTCGATCCCTACCAATGGGATACATTGGTCGGCAGCAGTCGTCATCTGAAGGAACAGTTGTTACAGGCCGATGGGCCCACTTCCATGACCATCAATCTGGCCCAACGGGGTTCGAAGCTGATTGGGGGCAGCCTGCAGGCGGAGGTAACCCGCGAGGAGATTCAAACATTGATCTTAGAGGGGTTTCTGCCTCGCGTGAACCTGCAGGAAAAACCTTTAGTTCAACAAAGTGGTTTTCAAGAGTTTGGGTTGCCTTATGCGAGTGACCCGGCAATAACTCGATACTTGGCACAATTCCTGCGTGAGCACGCGACGGCCGGTTCGGAGCAAGACGATTTAGAGCAGGTATC
>JBGSIY010000458.1:0-6407 GCA_041742275.1 Pirellulaceae bacterium
TGGCACACCGCAGCGGTGATTTTATTTTTGCTATAGCTGAACTGGAAGTTTACGATCGCAATGGAACTAATCTTGCGCTCGGAGCCAACGTCGCTGCACTGGATTCGATTGAGATGCCTGCTCGCTGGTCGAAACAAAATTTGGTGGATGGGAAGTGGCCCGTTTATTCTTCAGCCGAAGTGGATGGAGCCCTGACCAACGCTTGGCATGAATACCGCCGATTGGAACGAAAGGTCAATACGCCCGAAAGAGTGGCCCGCCACACTGAGCTTCAGGACCGATTGGCTGTTGTCGACCGGGAGCTAATGGCCTTGCCCGAGGGGAAACGCGTCTATGCCGCCGCAATTGATTTCCCTTCGGAGGGAAGTTTTCAAGCGACTCGAGGCCAGCCGCGGGAAGTGCACGTTTTACATCGAGGCAATGTGGCTCAACCGGGAGAACGGGTTGAACCCGGGACGATCTTGCTGTCGGCGGATGACTCACCTGCGTTTCTATTGCAGCCGGAACATGTCGAGAGCGAGCGCCGGGCGGCTCTGGCTCGTTGGATTACCGACAAAGAGAATCCGCTGACATGGCGTTCGATCGTCAATCGAATTTGGTTGTACCATTTTGGGCGAGGACTTGTGGATTCACCCAACGACTTTGGGCGCATGGGACAACTGCCGACGCATCCCCAATTACTGGACTGGCTGGCCATCGAGTTTCGTGATGGTCGGCAATCCTTCAAAGACCTGCATCGAATTCTCGTGACGTCCGCGACGTATCGTCAGGCGGTGGATCATCAGGGCTCCAACGCTCAACGGGATGCCGACAATCGCTATTTGTGGAGAATGAATCGTCGCCGTTTGAGTGCCGAGGAAATCCGCGATTCGGTTTTGGCCGTGAGTGGTCGGTTGAATTCGGAAATGGGAGGCCCGGGTTACTATTTGTTTGAGTTGAGTAAAACCGAACATTCACCTCACTACGAGTACCATTTGTTTGACCCCAATGATATCGAAACGCATCGCCGTAGTGTGTACCGATTTGTTGTTCGATCGCAACCCGACCCCTTGATGACCACGCTGGACTGTGCCGATTCGTCCCAAAGTGTTCCGCAGCGGAATGAAACACTAACATCCCTACAGGCACTTGCCTTGTTGAACAACGAATTCACTTGGACCATGTCGCAGCATTTTTCCCAGCGATTAATGGCGGAGCGAACTGAGCAGGCGGATCAGCTTGCCTGGGGTTTTGAATTGGTCACGGGTCGCCCGCCTACGGAGTCCGAGCAGCGTGAGTTGCAAACCTATGCGGCTGAACACGGATTAGAAAATGCCTGTCGCGTGTTGCTGAATTTGAGCGAGTTCGTTTTTCTGGATTAGACATAGGTGAGTTTATGAATCAATTGCTCAATTCGCAGCGACGTGACTTTTTATGGCAATGTGGCGGCGGCTTTGCTGGGTTGGCGTTAGGAACGATGCTGGCCAGCGAGCCAACATTAGGTGACGATAAGATTCCCCATGCCGGGGGGGCGGTACAGGTTTTGCATCATTCCCCGCGAGCCAAACGGGTCGTTCAGTTGTTCATGGCCGGTGGAGCGAGCCATCTCGATTTGTGGGACCATAAACCTTGGCTGGATAAGAACCATGGTGAGACGGCTGATTTTGGTGAGCGGGTCGAAGCCTTCCAAGACGGATTGGGACCTTGGATGAAGTCGCCGTTTGAGTTCTCCCAATATGGTGATTCAGGTAAGAGACTGAGTGAGGTCGTGGCTCCGTTGGGTGCGGTGGTTGACGACATCGCGTTTGTTCACAACATGGTCGGAAAGACCGGAGTGCATAGCCAAGGAACCTATTTACAGGCGACTGGATTTGATCGACCGGGGTTCCCTGGCATGGGGGCCTGGGTCAGTTACGGGTTGGGTTCATTGAATGATAACCTGCCAACGTTTGTGGTGTTGCCGGATCATCGCGGCTATGCCAGTAATGGCCCGAAGAACTGGGGCTCGGCTTTCCTACCGGCCAGTGTACAAGGGACTTCTATTTTTCCTCAACGAGAAAATCCGATCGAAGATCTATTGCCGCGGCAGGGCAGGATCGAACCTGCCGCCGATCGGGCCGCGTTTGGTTTGTTGGATCGACTCAATCGTATGCATGAATCGGAACGCACGGGCGATTCCCGCTTGGACGCACGGATTCGGTCCTATGAATTGGCAGCGAAGATGCAATTGAGTGCCCCGGAAGCGATGGATTTGTCGGACGAGCCCGAACATGTTTTGAAAATGTATGGGCTCAGTCGCGTGGGCCGGACGTATCCGACGGAAATCAACGCCGAGGAAGAAGCCGAATATTTTGGCAGAAAATGTTTGATAGCGCGGCGAATGTTGGAGCGCGGGGTGCGGTTCGTGCAAATCTGGTCGGGCAACGACAATAGTTTTCCTCGCCGCAACTGGGATAGCCATGAAGACTTGAAACGCGATCACGGTCCGCTGGCGATGGGCATGGCCGTCGGCACCGCTGCCTTGATTCAAGATTTAAAACAACGCGGTTTGTTGGATGATACGATTGTGTTGTGGACAACTGAGTTTGGGCGAATGCCGTCGACCCAAGGGAACCTGGGCCGCGATCACAACCCGCATGTGTTTACCAATTGGCTCTGCGGTGGTGGGATACGCGGTGGTACTTATGGCGAGAGCGACGTCATGGGGTTCAAACCACTGGATCGTGATAATCCCACGACCGTATATGACGTCCATGCCACGATCTTGCATCAATTGGGAATTGACCACACGCGTTTAACAGTGCGTCATGATGGCATCGATCGCCGTTTGACGGATGTTCACGGTCGCGTGCTGAATAACATGGTGTGATTTAAAGCTCAGGTCATCCCTCGATATTCAACTTATCCATCCGCGAGGTTGAGACGCATTGTCCCCTTGATCCACGCAGCCCAGTGCGTGATCTGGGTTTGAGCCAGATCCAATGATTGTTCGCGGCAAGACGTGCCGGTCGCAACAAAAATTTTTCCGGTGTTTTGAGTCGCTTGAATTGCCGGTAGAAATCGTTGCTCGGCGATTTGCCGAGAGACGTCGTAGTTCGAATATCCGAAAGAACCCGCCATGCCGCAGCAGCCCAAATCGGCAATCTGAGTTGTGAAACCAGCGGCTGTGAGAATCTCCCGCGTTGCCTCGGGGCGGAACAACGCCCGTTGATGGCAATGGGGATGAACCACCATCGAACGGGTTTCTTGCGGGTCGATTTTCGTCAGTTGAAAATCCCCAGGCGCAAGTTGTGACGCCAAGAAATCATCCAGCAGTTGCACCGAGCCACTGATTCGTCGCCCCAGTTGCGCGTCACGAATCAGATCGGGCAGGTCGTCCTTGAGGGCCGAAGCCTCCGAGGGTTCGATGCACACGATCGGTGTACCGGCTAGGGCGATGGGGTCGAGTTGCTCAAAGAGTTTTTGCCCCAGCTCGGCAGCCTGATCGAGCAATCCCATGGAGAGTCGCGTACGCAGAGCATCAAAGGGTTCGAGCACTGTGACATCGTATCCACAGCTCCACAGGAGTTCCACCACGGCAATACCGATTTCGGGCTCGAGAAAACGGTTCCAGGCGTCAACAAACAGCGCGATCGGCTTTCCTCCTTGGGGGCCTCGATCACGGTTCCGTTTCCACCATCGATTGAACGAGTGAGAGGTCGGAGCCGGAAGGGAACGGCGTCGATCGATGTCGTAGAGCTTTTCTAGAACCCATTTGACAGGGGCAAGCCGGTTGAGTCCTCGGATGGCGGTGGCAACCACGGCGAGGGAGGCCAAGCGCTGAGGCATGGCACCGACAAATTTTGCTTTTCTCGAAATTCCATGTTGATTCCATTTGACCTGCAAGGCCTCGCTTTTGAGTCGCGCCATATCAACGGCATTCGGGCATTCCGACTTACAGGCTTTACATGACAGGCATAAATCAAGGGCGTCGTGCAGTTCCGGGTTCGCCAGACCGGGAGGATCGAGTTGGCCCGAAATGGCGAGACGCAGGAGATTAGCGCGGCCTCGCGTGGAATCCTTCTCGTCTCGAGTCGCCCGATAGGAAGGGCACATCGTTCCCTTCAAGTTTTTCCGGCAAGCCCCCACGCCATTACACTGTTCGATGGCACCAACTAAATCACCTTGCTGGCCATAACGAAATCGAGACGTCGATTGGGACGTGGTCGCCAGGTAACTCAAACGTTCTTGTTCGCTATTGCCGAACCGCAAGAGATGGTCCAGCGGGGGCGCGTCTATCTTGCGATTGGGATTGAACTGATTTTCAGGATCAAACAGGCGCTTCGTTTCCACAAACGCTTGATAGATTTGCGGTCCGAATTGGCGTTGCAGGAATTCGCCGCGCACAATGCCGTCTCCGTGTTCCCCTGAAAAAACACCACCGAGTTCGAGGCATTTTTCAAAGCAGGCTTCGGCCATTTCCCGCATCTTTTGTCGCTCTGATTTTTCATGCAAGTCAAGCATGACTTTGTAATGCAGCACTCCGACCGACGCGTGCGCATACGCTGAAATTTTCATGCCCAGCGCCGCCCCTGTGGCGTACACAAACCGGTTGTATTCAGGCAGTTTCGCGACAGGAATACAGGCATCTTCAATGAGCGCAATGGCTTTCGATTTGCCGGGAATATTGGAAATGAGTCCCAATCCCAAACGTCGAACCTCCCACGCCTGTTTTTGAGCAACGGTCGAATCCAGCCGTCGATAGGTCGCGCGGGTCGATTGTCGTTGTGCCGCGGTGATATATTTTTGGGCTTGAGCCGCGGCGTCCGCTTCGGTCTCTCCGAAGAACTCGACCATCAATATCCCCTCGGGGAGTACGTTGCCTGGCACCAATACCTGGGCTAATTCCCGGGTGGACGCGTTGCGGACCGCCTCGCCGACGAGAACGTCGTCGAGCAACTCGATGGCACTTGGCGAAAACTCCAGAGCAAAAGGCAGACTTTCCAATGCGGCGTCAACGGATTCGAAGGAACTGATCACCAGTGCCGTGGCGGCGGGGAGGGGTCGCAATCGCAATGTCGCTTGGCTGACTAACGCCAATGTTCCCTCACTACCGACGATCAAATCGGAGAGCGAACGCGGGCGTTGTGCATCCAGCATGAGTTGCAGTGAGTAGCCCGCAGCCATTCGCGGTAAACGGGGAATACGCGTTTTAATTTCATCGCGATATCGCTCAATCAAATCTGAAACACCCCGATAGAGACTACCGATGGGCGTCGATTGAGACTGTTGGTGCTGCCATTCCTCAGGCCCCAGCCATTGGGTCGTTAACGGCTCTCCTGAGGGGAGCCAGCAATTCAGCGACTCGATGGCATCACACGTTCTGCCAAAAACGATCGAACGTGTTCCACAGGCATTGTTCCCAATCATGCCTCCAATCGTCGCGCGGCTGGCCGTGGCTGGATCCGGCGCGAATAGTAAACTATTGTTCGATAGACTGGCATTGAGATCGTCGAGAACAACTCCGGGTTCGACCGTCACCGTCTGGGCTTGAACATCCAGATCCAGAATGCGATTCATGAAACGAGAAAAGTCCATGATGATCCCCGACCCAATCGCTTGGCCAGACAAGCTGGTCCCACCACCGCGACCGATGATTGGCTGTTGGTGCTCGCGAGCAAAACCAATGATCGTCGCAACATCTTGTGCGGTTCGCGGGAAAGCCACCGCCGTCGGAAACTGTTGATAAACACTGGCATCGGTAGCATAGGCTCCCCGATCTGCTTGGCTCCGTCCCACGACCCCTTGGATCTGGCTTTCAAGTTTCTTCCAGTCAACACCAATGTCATTCATAGGGTTCATCAGTTCGCATTTACGTTTTGTTAGTTAACGGTCTTCATTCTAACGACTCTCCCTCGAAAACGCAGGACATATCGCTCTAGAAAATTTTGTAGGCCTTCCGCTAACCGTAAAAAAAAGTTATTTCTGCTGTGAGGAATTGACTGGGGAATGTCGAAACGACGTGTGGGATCAGCGATGGGGAATGCAGGATCACCGCGTCCGTTTGAACGATTGTACGTTGCCTGTTTGCCGATGCCGTTTTAAGGGTAAACGCGGAAAGAGTGGAGCTGTTTTTGCATCCTTTAGAATGAAATTGCCGTGAGGGCGAAGGCAATCACTTCGGTCGCCCACCGAAAATATCGACTGCCGCCAGCGCGTCTTCTAAAGTCAAAACGTCGGTTCGACGCGTTGCTGCGGAAACGCAAGTGCGATTGAGCGTGTCCGCATTCAGACTGGCGAGACCACGGAATCGATGGATCTGCAGGTCTGTTATCTTTTGGCTGTGAAGCGTCACTAACAGGTTGTGATAGTCTTCTTCGGAGAAAGCAGGATGTGATTCGTTTCGAGATGGACTGCGGATTTCGAGCAAGGGAGCGTGGACCACGGAA
>JBGSIY010000459.1:0-2588 GCA_041742275.1 Pirellulaceae bacterium
TCGGGAAATGTGCGGGAACCCAATCCAGGATGACGCCCAAATCATTTTGATGACAATGATTGATGAAATACATCAGGTCGTCCGGCGTTCCGTAGCGACTGGTTGCCGAATAGTAGCCTGTCGTTTGGTAGCCCCAGCTCCCGGTATAGGGGTGTTCGGTAACTGGCATCAGTTCGATGTGAGTGAAATTAAGGCTGCGGCAATATTCGACAATCTCATGGGCCAGATCGCGGTAATTCATCCAGCCGTGAGGACCACCCTCGCGTTGTCGCCAACTGCCCAAATGCAATTCGTAAACAGAGATGGGGCCGGACAAGGGATCCGATTGTTTTCTTTTCTCAATCCAGTCTTGATCGGTCCAAGTGAACTGATCGAGATTGTGAACGATCGAAGCCGTTCGGGGAGGGAGTTCGGCATAGAACCCATAGGGATCGGTCTTGTCAACTTGCTTGCCGTTACGCCAAGTCACTCGAAATTTATACAGGTCACCAGGTTTTGAATCGGGAATAAATAGTTCCCAAATCCCGGATTGCTGAACCGGCTGCATAGGATGTCGTCGGCCGTCCCAGTCGTTGAAGCTGCCGATCAGCGAGACGCTGCGAGCAGACGGTGCCCAGACGGCATAGTTGACACCATGGACGCCATTGACCACTCGCTCGTGAGCTCCTAATCGCTCATAGATTCGAAAATGATTACCCTCCGCAAACAGATGCAGGTCTAAGTCACCAAACAGTGAGGGTGCGGCGTAGGGGTCGGCCATAGTACAAGAATCGATTTCGTTAAGATACTCAAATTGATAGGATTCGCCATTAAAACCCACAGCAGCCGTTCCGGACAAACGAGTCTCGAACAGTCCCTCTGGATGCACCTTGCTCATCGGTTGATCGATCTGGGGTGCACCTGCAATCAATCGTACCTGCTGAGCCGACGGATTCCAAGTTCGCACAATGACGTCTTGGCTGTGGCGCCCCAAGCGTCGCCACCCTAATATATCACGAGGGGATGAGATTTTCCCCTCCACTAACAACGATGTGGCCTCGGAGTCCAATTGTGATTTTTCGCATTTTTGTTGAGTCATAACGCCGTCGGGCTGAGAAGCCACAGTTAAATGGTTCGAATTGGTTTATTGGGCGGCACAGGCTGATTGCCCCAGTCCTCGTGATTGACTGAAACGTTGAGCTGCTGCGACCGGAAGATTTAACCAGCGCTTCAAGCGATTGGTGGGCCGTTCGCAGTTTGGTTTCGCAATTACTGGGATTGTTTCTTTGGCGAATTCTTTACTCTTTAGTCGCCAGACTCGGCACTCGATCGAGTGATACTGCAACGCTCGATCGATTCGTTGCCATAGATCTAAGTTTTTAATCGGCGTCATCTCACCGAACCTTTCCCATTGCCAATTCAGGTCGCGCCATTGTTCTAATCCGAAGCGAATTCCATGCCCCACGTACCGACTGGAGGTCACCAGCGTCACATGCGACTCACCGTCAATGGATTCCAAACCGCGAACCACCGCAAGAAGTTCTAAACGTTCGCCGCTGAAGCCAGGTTCCAAATCGGAAACCTCCAAGCGATGGGGGCCTCCTGTTTGCTGCAAAATAAATCGCCATTGCCCGCCGATATTTTCCTGAGGATCCGGAAAAGTTTCAGTTAATAGAAAATATTGGTTTTTGTTGCCTTGCATTGCAATGCCTTTGTACTCATGAGTCAATCGTGAATAGAAACGAATGACATTCCGTTGTCGCTTGTTCGCTGGGAAAACAAGGGTTCCTGGAAAAACGTATCGACAATCTTGTGCAGAAAGAAAAGTCGACCTAATCAGAAAAGTTTGTTTCTCTTCGGCCCACCCATGCACTCTCGCTACAATCAACACAAACCAAAATCCCAAGAACGTTCCATCAGGTTCTAACATTCAACTCATGCTGCAAAAACCTTTTGGCCCATGCAGTGACGTGTAACCGGAGGTGAGGGCATGCTGTGGCAATGAGGACTATCGATCCAGGAAGCGTTTTGAAAGCCTTTTCGAACGATGTGGTTGCAAGGAATGTTGTTGATTTCTCGCGTTTTACACCCGTGAGTGATTGAGGACTTTAGCGATTGTCCTTAGGCCGTTTAAGATGGGTCGGCAGTGCCCGTTAGCGGAAACGCGTGGGGTGTTTTTTGAGAATTTGCGAGAAGCCAATGGTATTCTTGCTCGATGCCGTCGATCAAACAGTCAGGGCGATGGTCGGGTGGGATCACATTCCAAGCATAAGTTTCAATCTCCCAATCGACCCAATTGCTGGATGTCGAAAAGTGATTCAAACAATGAAGGATTTCGTGGTGGGTCGTCGTTAAACCGCCGGCAAACGAAACCGCGTAAATTGGAACATGGAAATGCACTCTCCACTCCCCTCGCAACTTGTGGTGGGCAAGCGCAAGTGGCAGATCGTCATAAAAATCAACGCCATCGATCCGTGTTTGGTGCATATATCGTGGTTCAGCAAACTGCTTTAGCACGTGGGCCATTTCTTCCGGATTTACTTGGGGATCATTAAAGTTCGCGACCAAAGCCGCCGAGACCTGAACCTTACAAACGGCGATCTCCCGTT
>JBGSIY010000460.1:0-3851 GCA_041742275.1 Pirellulaceae bacterium
CGAGCGGGCTGAACGACTGGAAACGTCCCGTTTTACTAGAAAATGTGAGTCAGTGGATGTATGCAGACCGATATTTCGCGTTGAAAGCCGGAGTGCAGCAGCGAAATAGACAGAAGAGCACCGCACTATTGGAAAACCGAACGGGCTTGCGTTCATGTCCAAATTCGAGAACCCAATTTAACTCCCGCATTCAATCGGTTTCGAAAGGGCATCTTTTTCAGAGGAATCTATTCGTTGCTGTGTTTTTCATGCGAGGCCTCCGTTTTCAGCGTTTTGCGCACCTGTTTGTTCTATTATCTTGCATCAGTTTTTCAATGATCGGCTGCTCCGGGCCCGCCGACAATTCAACAACGCGATCCAATCCAATCAAATGGCAGCAGCTCGCCGACATTCCCGATGCGACGGGTTTGGCGGGGGCATTTTCTGGATTGATCGAGGATCAACTGATTGTTGCTGGAGGAGCCAACTTTCCCGATAGGATGCCGTGGGAGGGTGGGAAAAAAAACTGGCAGTCTCAAATTTATGTATTGAAAAACCCCAACGGCCAATGGAGGCTCGCAGGGGAACTGCCTCGCCCGCTGGCCTATGGTGTCGCCTTGAGTCTACCCGAAGGTTTGTTATGTATTGGCGGGAGCGACCCAAATCAACACTTTAGTGAAGTCTTCATGTTGAAATTTGCTGCGGGGGGGCAAGTCCAATCTGTCCCGCTGGCTCCCCTGCCGATTCCGCTGGCCAATTTGAGCGGCGCTATTGTGGATTCGGCAGTTTATGTTGGGGGAGGTTCTACGGCTCCCGGAGAAGAAGAAGCTTCGGCTCGCGTTTTCCGTTTACCACTAGATTCAAAGACTCACGGCTTGGTGCCCAAGGCGGTTTGGCAGGAACTCCCTCCGCTGCCTGGACTGGGAAGAATTCTGCCAGGAGCCGCCGCCCTGGATGGCAATTTCTATTTGTTTGGCGGGGCGGGGATTGTGGAAGAGCAGGGGAGAAAACGTCGCCAATATTTATCGGATGCGTGGCGATGGAACGACGCTCAACAAAGCTGGCAGACGGTAGCCGATTTACCTCGGACGTTGGTGGCCAGTCCCAGTCCCAGCCCCGCCATTGGTCCCCATCATTTTTTGGTGGTGGGCGGCGATGACGGGGGTCACATCGATTTCGAACCTATCGAGAATCATCCCGGCTTTTCTCAACAACTATGGGCGTATCATTCAGTAACCAACACTTGGACTTCGTATGGCACCACCTCAGCGCCTCGAGTCACTACCGGTCTCGTTCCATGGCGAAATCAGTTTGTGATTCCCTCGGGGGAGATGCGACCTGGTGTACGGTCGCCCCAGGTTTGGAGTGGTACGTTAATCCCATCCGAAAGGACCTTTGGTTGGTTTAATTACAGCGTTTTATTCGGGTATCTGCTGGGAGTTTTTGTAATAGGCTTGTATGCTTCGGGAGGTGCTGAGACGACTCAACAGTTCTTTCGAGCGGGTCAAACGATCCCGTGGTGGGCAGCTGGATTGAGTATTTTTGCTACCATGCTCAGCAGCATTACGTTCATGTCGATACCAGCCCAAGCCTACCATGTTGGCTGGAACCTTTTCTTAGGCAATGCCTACGTGGTATTAACGCCTCTGATCGTTCACTACTACCTGCCGTTTTTTCGCAGATTGGATGTCACGTCCGCATACGAATACCTGGAACTACGTTTTAACGCTCCAGTTCGCATGTTAGCCAGTTCTCAGTTCATGCTGTTTCAGTTGGGCCGAGTGGCAGTTGTCCTGTTTTTACCCGCGTTGGCATTGTCGACCGTGGCACATTTGAATCTGTTCGTCTCCATCGTGGGAGTGGGGATTCTGTGTGTGACCTATACGATGTTCGGTGGCATGCGTGCGGTGATTTGGACCGATGCCGTGCAGTCTGTTGTGCTGCTAGGGGGCGCCGTTTGGGCGTTCACAACGTTGGTCATTCAGATACCCGGAGGCCTTCCCGAAATCATTTCCACTGCCAGCGAGCATCGGCGTTTTTTCGGTTCACTCAATTGGTCATTGGATCTTTCGCTCGCCACCGGTTGGGTCATCATCTTGGGAAGTCTTTTCAATAATTTGTTTTCTTACACGGCCAGCCAAGATGTGGTGCAGCGTTATTTGACGACTCGTGATGAACGTTCGGCCGCCAAAGCAATTTGGGCTAATGCGTTGCTATCACCTGTGGCTCAAGCGTTGTTTTTTGCGTTGGGGACGGGGATGTTTGTTTTTTATTTGCAGCACCCGGATCGTTTGGATCCCACCTTGGCCAACGATGGGATTTTTCCGTTTTTTATCGTCACAGAAATGCCTGTGGGGGTTGCTGGGTTGATTGTGGCTGCCATTTTCGCCGCCTCGCAGTCCACGGTTTCCAGCAGTTTGAATAGTTTCGCCACAGCCTATACCACTGATTTTCATCGTCGTTGGCGTCCAGAAACGAGCGATGGTCGTGCGTTGGTCATTGCCAGGCGTGCAACGCTGTTGATCGGTTTATTGGGAATCGCGTTGGCGATGTGTTTAGCCAAATTGAATGACGTCCGTTCTTTGTGGGAAACGTTTTTGGCAATCCTCGGTTTATTTGGTGGCACAGTTTCGGGACTATTTGCTTTGGGAATTTTTACCCGCCGCGCTCACGGCTTGGGTGCTTTTCTCGGTGCTCTGGGGAGCGTGACGCTCGTGGTTTGCGTGTACCTGTTCGGTTGGATGAGTTTTTGGTTGTACAGTGCGATTGGAGTCTCCAGCTGTTTTCTCGGTGGCTATTTATTAAGTTTGATTTTACCTGGGACTGCTCGAACACACGGGCTGACGATATACTCAATGCAATTGGCAACTCAATCTAAAACAGAAACTAAATAAAAAACGATGAACGTGACAGAGTCTTCAGCCATCACCGGTTTGGTCGCCGCCGTTCATACTCCTTTTGACCGCGAAGGCAACCTAAATTTAGCTGCCATTGAACGGCAAGCGGGACATTTAATTTCCGAAGGTGTTCAGCACGTGTTTATCTGTGGCAGTACGGGTGAAAGCCACTCGCTCACGTTGAATGAGCGGAGACAAATGGCGGAACGTTGGACCGCGGTTGCTCGGGGCAGTTCGCTGCAAGTCATCGTGCATGTTGGCTCCAATTGCTTGCGCGACTCTGCGGATTTAGCCAGCCACGCGGAAGGACATCAAGTCCGTGCGATTGCTGCGCTCTCCCCCAGTTACTTCAAGCCGAATAATGTCATGGAGTTGATTGATGCGATGGCTGCGATCGCATCGGCAGCGAGTCAAACGCCCTTCTATTTTTATGATATTCCTGGCATGACCCAAGTTCGTTTGTCGATGCCTGAATTTTTGGAACACGCACCGGCAAGAATTCCGAATTTGACAGGACTCAAATTTACGAACGAGGATTTTACGTCCTTGCAACGGTGCCTGTATTCGAATGAAGGACGCTGGAATATTCTATGGGGAGTCGATGAAGCCTTGCTGGGAGCATTGTCATTCGGCGTGATGGGAGCGGTTGGCAGCAGTTATAACTTTGCAGCCCCGATTTATCAGCGTGTCATGGCGGCCTTCGCTGTGGGTGATTGGGAAACAGCTCGTCGTGAACAATTTCGGGCAATGGAAATCATCCAATTACTCGCGAGTTTTGGCTACCTCCCGGCCGCCAAACGGGTCATGGACTGGCTGGGGGTTCCGGTCGGCGGGACTCGATTGCCTTTAAAAAATTTATCAGACGAACAAGCCGGCCGACTGCAGGTAGCATTGCAGCAAATGGGTTTCTTTGATTCGCTGTGATGGAACAAACCAATCGGGTTACCTTGGCAACCCGTGTTCGCTGAACCCTGC
>JBGSIY010000461.1:0-1895 GCA_041742275.1 Pirellulaceae bacterium
TGCGCACACGTCGCGACTCCAAGGCTGGTTTTAGTTTTATTGAAGTAAACGACGGCTCATGCCAAGGGAACATTCAGGTCATCGCTGATGGAACCCTGGCCAACTACGAGTCCGACGTGAAGGCCCTCAACACGGGCGCGAGTTTGACTGTGGTCGGCGAGGTCAAGGCGTCATCCGGCAAAGGACAGGCGACCGAAATTCACGCTCATGCTGTGACCCTGGTCGGAGAGGCGGACCCGGATACCTATCCGTTGCAAAAGAAACGGCATTCATTTGAAAAATTACGAGAATGGGCCCACTTGAGACCGCGTACTAACACATTTGGGGCCGTCGCTCGCGTACGTAACTGCATCTGCAACTCGATTCATCAATTTTACCAGGAACGTGAATTCCTCTACGTCCATACTCCGATCATCACGGCCAGTGATTGTGAGGGAGCAGGCGCCATGTTTCAGGTGACTACCCTGAACCTGGATCAGATCGCCAAGAAACAAATTGAAAACTTGGATTTTTCCCAGGACTTTTTCGAACGTCGCGCCTATCTCACCGTCAGCGGCCAGCTGGAAGGCGAAATTTTCGCCACGGCCTTGGGCAAGGTCTATACGTTCGGGCCGACGTTTCGAGCTGAGAACTCCAATACGTCTCGGCACCTGGCTGAATTCTGGATGATTGAACCGGAGATGGCCTTCTATGATCTGACAGACAACATGGATCTGGCTGAAGCCTTCATTAAACGCATCGTCGCCGACGCTTTGAACCAATGCGCCGAGGACATGGAGTTCTTCAACGAACATGTAGAACCGGGCCTTGTCGACTCACTCAAAAAAGTTGCCGATTGCGAATTCGTTCGATTGTCCTACACCGACGCCGTTGAACTGCTCCAAAAGTCTCCGAAGAAATTCGATTACCCTGTCGAGTGGGGAATTGACCTGCAATCGGAGCACGAACGGTATTTGACCGAAGAGCATTTTCAGTCTCCCGTCATCTTGTACAACTACCCCAAAACAATCAAACCGTTTTATATGTACTGCAATGACGACGACAAAACGGTCCGAGCCATGGATGTGCTAGTTCCTCGGGTGGGCGAGATCATCGGTGGCAGTCAACGCGAACACCGTTTGGAAATTCTGCGCGAACGCATGGCGGCTCAACATCTACCGGAACAAGACTATTGGTGGTACCTCGATTTACGCCGGTTTGGATCCGTCCCCCATGCTGGTTTCGGTTTGGGTTTGGAACGCGCCGTGCAATTTGTCACGGGAATGGCTAACATTCGCGATGTGATCCCCTTCCCCAGAACGCCCGGCAATGCCGAATTTTAAACGGCTTGCAATGGAGAATTGAGAAACCGAGGTTCTTCAAAATAAAGTGGTTGCACTTACAACCTTTTTTGTTGTGGCCGATTGAAAAAAGTGGGTTTCAATTTCCATCCAAATTCGGATTGCAGTTTCAATCTTTGCCTTATTCAGTTTCGAGAAAGTGCTACGGGCCGAATTGCGGTCCTATTTTTAGTCGAGGTGTGACTGTACGGATTTTAGGTTCTTTTGCTGGGTGATGAATGAATCGTTGTGAATTTTGGATAGTTTCTACGAGCTAAGATTGGATTTGGATGTCCAGTTTGATTTTCGAAGCTGAACCAATTCCCGACCGAAGCTTTTTCTACTTAAGTACGAAGCAGCGACAGCTTCCGCTATTGTTTTCCTTTCACTTTCGCGATCCCGCTTCCGTCTCGGGCTCGCCCCGGCCGAGCGACAACTGGCAGCTACGGCAATACCCCCTTTTGAATCAACTAGCACCTTAGGGACAGTCCTGAAATAACTTCCGTATTTGGTTAATTGCGTTGAAGGGCTATGATAGCTGAAAATTCATTTTCCAGGGAGATCGCCATGGACGGC
>JBGSIY010000462.1:0-2851 GCA_041742275.1 Pirellulaceae bacterium
AGTTCGAGACTTTCTACGGCCATGTTAACGCCAGCACAAAAACCGCGGGGATTGGCGAGAATTACTTTCATCAAATTTACCTTTCTGGAATCATGTATCATAATGAAAGGGGTCCGAATGATCGAGGGAACCCCTGTCAAATTGCCAAGTTTAACCCGGAATCTAAATTCGAACCCCAACTTGGTTCCGAATTGCCTGAGGTTTGGCCGCGCAACTTACGCAATGCAGCGGAAATTCACCTATTAATGTCGCGCG
This sequence comes from Pirellulaceae bacterium, assembly GCA_041742275.1. Classification (GTDB taxonomy): domain Bacteria; phylum Planctomycetota; class Planctomycetia; order Pirellulales; family Pirellulaceae; genus BJ22. The sequence goes on from JBGSIY010000462.1 coordinate 256, forward strand.
GGGCGACGCGAAAACGCCCGGTTCCTTTTTTTAAGAACATTACCGATTATTTGCTTCAAATACAACTAAAATGAGTTTTGCAATTACCTTTGTTGATGTTTCCCCGGCGGATCTAACTCGCGGCTACAAAGCCTGCCGTCAGGTGGCCAAACAAAACTATCCGAATTGGACCTGGACACTGCTGAACCTGCCGGGCGACGTGCGGCGGGGGATGGACAGTTTGATTTTTTTGATTCACCAAGGGCTTGAGGTCATCGGCGCCCGCCAGGATCGCTCGCTCGCAATGGATAAATCCGAAGAATTGCGCGATAAACTAAACGACGCGTTGTGCGAGCGGTATGTCTCGGCTGAATGGGCCACTCTCCATAAAACAATGACCGATTTTGGTGTTCCCAAACAGTTCTTTTTTGATTTTACATTGGGAGTGGACCACGTCGTTCGTTTTGGACAACCCCGCTCGTATGACGAATTATTGGTGCGAGCCTCGTTGTTGGGAGGATCTCCACTAGCCGCTGCAATTAAAATCATGGGAGTCGAACGGGGTGACTATGCAGTTCCTGCGATTCGATGTGGACAAGCACTGTTGATGACGCATTGGTTGAGTGAAGTGCGTCGGGATGCACTTCAAAACACAGCTTGGTTAGCCGCGGAAGATTTCCAAAAAACGGAATGCGATCTGAACAAACTAACCGATAGCGAGTTCTCCAAACCGGTTACTCACCTCGCCCGATTATACGCCCATCGCATCGAGCATTTGTTCCACGAGTCAAAGGATCTCATGCACGTCATGGATTTTGATTGCTCTCGTGCCGTGCGAGGCTTAATTGGCGCAGCTTGGAAAAGCGTGCTGAAAATTCGTCGATCTCCGGAAGTGCTTTTTCAATTTGATGGCCCCATCAGTCCCAGTGAGCGGTTTGCTTTGAAAGCCAAGTACGTGTTGGGGATCGAGGGGGAAATGCCTTTCAGCGAATCAACACATGAGGGTCACCATTAAATCCCTTCGAAACCAAGACATCGTTTCGTAGGGAATCTCTCCTGGCCATTCCGCACCCTCGCCCTGAAACCACGTTTTGTTGAGGACTATTGCGCCCGAGTTAAAATTCAGCTGCCAGAGTGGAAGACAAATCAAGAGCGCAACCCATGAGGGAAGACCAACCGCCTATTGCCCAACACCCTGCTCAGTAGTACTTTGTCCACTATTACCTTGGCGCAAGCGGTTTAACACAGCGTCGACCTGCCGTTGAATGGACTGTGGTGCCACTAAAATAATTCCCTGGCACTCATCATCGTAGACCAACATATCTGGTTGCGGTTTCGGCGTCAGGGCAGGTTGGGCGTTGACCGTCTGGTTCAATAAACTAACAAGCAACTCCGGTTTGACGGTTGGCGAAATAATATCGGCAACCGAATATACTTCGACATCGCTGATTCTATTTTCAGCCGAGTATGTCGTCAGTAGAAGCGTACGTTCGTTGAGCACAACATGGGTTAATCCCATCGCCCGAGTTAGCTGATTGATCCATTGGCCAAGGCTATCGAAAGGTGCATGGCCAGGAATTTCCGTCGAAATACTCCACCCCTCTTCTACAACCGCCTTCCAATCGACAACGAGATTCATCGGAGTATTTTGTTGCAGCTCATCCAAAAACAACCCTAGGCGATTGGGTACCGAACGCTTCATTTCGGACGCTGCGGCTAAATTTGCGTTTGCCGATCGAAACTGGGGTATGGATTCCGAATTGGCGGGCTGCTGTTTTATTTTTTGCTGATAGGCAGCTGTCATTCCCTGGATCAGCGATGCGACTTGCCTGTGAACAGTTCGTTCGTGAGTCACCACCAATTCGTCACCTTCCACCTGGAGCGACGTTCCTGATTCAGGTAGCAGCCAACTATCTGGCTGGATTAGTTTTTGAATCGATTCTCCAAACTTCTTTCGTTTTACTTCGTCGAGTCCTTCGATCGCGGGGAAGGAATAACGTTTTTCCAAAATCCTATCTTCAACAGGGAATTGGATTTCGATACCAAATTTTGTGACAGAGGATACTAATCCATGTGGCTCTAGCAGGCCGTTCAGTACTTCTAGGCAAGTCTTCCCGGCCGTGTCGATAGACACCAATTGTTTGAGGTCCAGTTGATTCGCTGCCAATACGTCAACATCGACGGCAATGGGTGCATTAATGAGTTGTGATAGTTCCTCAATCAGTTGATTCAGCCTAACCCCTTCATATTGAATTCGCGGAATGGTTACTGAATTCAAGTGGTCGGTATTGGCGAGGATGGGAAGCTTATCATTTTTGACAAATAGGATGGGCAAGCCAATATCAATACTTGATGAAGTGTCGGTCAATGTTCCCAATTCTTCTAGACTGGTATTGAACGTCGAAATGAGGGGTGCCAGTTCCGAGAGCAAGTTAGAATATTGCCGGCTATCTACAATAACATTGGGAGCCACCTGGCTAGGCGGTTGTAACGCCAACGGTGAGTTCGTGCGTTGATCTGCCAGGGGTGAAACGGTTGTCGAGGAATCCTGTGTTGGTCCGTCCAACGTAGGAGGCATCTGTTCGTTGGTCGCACCTTCAAGGCCAGGCGGTGCGGA
>JBGSIY010000463.1:0-2937 GCA_041742275.1 Pirellulaceae bacterium
GGGAGGAGCCCTGACTAACTTCCGTACCATTCGCAGTCGGATGGGGCGTTTTGAAGAACTCGAACGCATTCGTTCTACAGACGAAATCAATACCTATTCGAAGAAAATGCAATCTTCGCTGGCTCGCGAGTATCGTAAGATGCATCGTAACCTCAACGGTATCCGCACCATGAACCGCCTGCCGGCTTGTTTGATCGTGGTCGATCCATTCAAAGAGAAAAACGCAGTTCGTGAGGCGCGAGCCATGCGGATTCCAACCGTGTCCTTGATTGATACGAATTGTGACCCCGACCAAGTTGACTTGCCAATTCCAGGTAATGACGACGGTATTCGTTCCATCGAGTTGATCATGTCACATTTGGCCGATGCCGTTCTCGGCGGACGCAAAGATGTGGTTGCGAAAAACGAAGGGGCTGACGTTCCCGCGAAACGAACCGAACCCGTTGTCGAAGATAAAGACGCGTAGTCTTTAGATTTAAAGACGACTTTAGATAAAAAAGCGGCTTTAAGGTTAAACGACAGGTCTTCGGTTAATGAATTAATGAATCCCTGTAGGGGGCATTTTTACAGTAACTTTTTTTACAACAACAATATCGACCGACGGGATGCGTGGCCAGGATTTCGCTTGGCCCTCATACTGCTGGAAGTAAGGCGTTCCCTGGAAGAAAGGCGTTTTCAGACGGAGTCCGATTCGCCGATAGTTGATCCGCGATCGCACTTTGATCTCATGGAATTCTGATTTCATGGAATGCGGAGTGAACGGTCTCGGGGCAACAACCGGTTTGGCGTTTCTCTCAGGAGAAGGGGCGTTCCCAGACGGCGAATTTTGCCGTGAGGAATAGCCCGAACCGAACGGTCTAATGTTGTATCGAACGAACGACTGGGAAAATGCCTAATCCCAAAAATTTCTTTCGACACGAGCCAGACGGTCTGCGACATGGCTGCGACCCGGGGGGCGAAAACAAAAATCAGGCAGGCATCGGATAGCTGTCGACTTTCCAGAATCGTTGCCTGACATAAATTTGAATATCACTTGAGAATAATTGAACTTTGGAGAAAAAATAAAATGTCTGGAATTAGTGCCGCCGACGTCAAAAAGTTTCGGGAAAAAACCGGTTTGCCATTCATGGATTGCAAGCAGGCCTTAACGGAAGCCAATGGGGACGAAGCCAAAGCGATTGAACTGCTCCGCCAAAAAGGACAGTCGATTTCGGCGAATCGCTCCGACCGCGAAACCGCCTTTGGCCGCTTCGGCTTGGCCATCGGCACTAATGGTTCTGCGGGTGCGATTGTGGAATTGAAATGTGAAAGCGCTCCTGTCGCAGGTTCCGAAGAATTTATCCAGTTGGCGAATGATTTGGCCAAAGTTTTGGCAGCCAATGCTGATATCACCAAGGTTGAGGAACTGTTGGCCAAGCCATCACCCACCAAATCGGGCATGACCTTGGGCGAGCACAAAGACGACATGTTCAACCGAATTCGTGAAGTCTTTAACGTGGGCCGGTTCCAACGTTTCGAGGGTGGCACGGGTGGCTACAGTCACAACGCCGGCACAATCGCTGGCGTGCTGATGTCTGTCGAAGGTGGCAGTGACGAGAATGCCAAAGACGTTTGCATGCAAATCGTTGCCATGCGTCCCGCAGCCTTGTCGCGAGAAGAAATCGATCCTGCTTTGGTTGAACAAGAACGAAGTGTCCTCAAGGCTGCGGCGTTGCAGGAAGGCAAGCCCGAAGCGATCGTTGACAAAATGGTCGAGGGACGTTTGCGAAACTTTTTTGCCGAACGCGTTCTGCTTGACCAACCTTATGTTAAAGACGACAAGGTCTCGGTTGGTGAGTTTGCCAAAACCAACGGCATGAAAATTAAAAAGTATGTACATTGGGTTTTAGGCGAAAGCACGAACTAGGGGGCTCAGCTCGTTCGGGCCACAGGAATCTGTGGCCCGAACGCAGAGGCGGGTACCCCAGTTAGATTGCTTGCCTTCGTCGTTAGCCTCTGATGCTATTTCTTTTGGATGCTGCGCCGGAATTTTGCGTTTGTGTTGATTCGGTTTTGAGTTTTCTCTCTTGTTTTTGTGAGTCCAAACAGTATGGGTCAATCCGCCGTCTATAAAAGGATCTTGCTGAAACTTTCCGGTGAGAGTTTTACTCATGCTGGCGAGCGTGGCATCAGCATGGATCAGGTCGTCAAGATTTCGACTCAAATCGCCAATGCTCAAAAACTGGGTTGCGAAATTGGTGTCGTGATTGGTGGCGGTAATATCTTGCGCGGTAGCCAGTTCGTTTCCAACAATGCGGTGGTCAATGAAGCGACGGCCCATCACATGGGCATGTTGGCCACGGTCATCAACGGCTTGGCACTGTCCGATGCGTTGGAATCGGTCGGCTGCGAGGCCCGTTTGATGAGTGCCATACGCATGGACGGCGTGTGTGAGCCCTACATTCGGCGACGGGCCAAACGGCATTTGGAAAAAGGTCGCGTGATTATTTTGGCTGCCGGAACCGGACGGCCCTTTGTCACGACCGACACGGCTGCCGCGTCCTATGCGTTGGAAATCGAAGCCCAAATTTTGATGAAGGCCACAAAAGTGGATGGCGTTTATAGCGACGACCCCATGAAAAATCCCCATGCTGTCCTCTATCCCGAGCTAGACTATTCGGCTGTTTTGGAACAAAATCTACGGTTTATGGATACCACGGCGATCAGTCATTGCATGGAACATAATCTGCCTGTCATGGTGTTCAACTTTCAAAAGGACGGTAATATTCAGCGTGCAGTGAGTGGGGAGAAAATTGGAACCCTGATCGCCAGCAAATCGAAAAAGGTCAACTGATTCGGGATCGCCTACGTTCAACTTGAGCCTGCCGATCCAACCATTGATTCGAAATCCCTTTAGAAACGGTGACGAAAATGAGTGTTGAAGAAGTACTAGTGGAC
>JBGSIY010000464.1:0-2072 GCA_041742275.1 Pirellulaceae bacterium
TCGTATCGAAGACGAAGAACCACAACTCGATCTGGATTTACCCAACGTCAGTGAAGCATTGCCGTCGATGTTCGAACCGCAAGAATTGATCATCAACATCGACGCAGAAGGAAAATATTTTATCGAAGGACAATTTCAGCAAATTGAGCAGGTCGAGCAACTGCTCCGTCGCGCACAGGCCAATAACCCGTTGAGTCAATCGGTCGTGATTCGCGCGGATCGCCATGTCGATTGGGAACGCGTCGCCACGGCGATTTCCTTATGCAGAAAAGTCGGTATTCAACAGTTCTCAGCCACAATGGAAGAAAATTAGTTTTTTAAATCAGCCCGACATAATAACAGTAACCCAAGCCAATATTCGCACATCACGATTCACGCATCCTCTTGAGAGCGGTATCGGTGGATCCTTAAAAAAATATACGACAGAACAACTATTTGCAAAAAGGCAAATTCGTTGACACGAACACGACGTACGATTCAGAAAATCAAAAGTCGCGAGCCCGTCGGGATTGATGCTCAATTCTGGCCCGTGGTGGTCGCCCTCTGCCTCACCGCGTCTCTCGCCGCCGGTGCCGCGATGGCATTGCTATCGGGGCCTTGGATGTGGGGTTCGCTCCTAGCGTTACCTCTGGTGGTGCTCCTCAGCGTTTTAGTACTGCAAAACATACCCAATGGTTGGCTGCGACGAAGCCTTCAACTCGCCCTACTTGGCAGCATTGGAATTCATCTCCTCATTCTCCTGGTCGCCACATTCACCGAAATTTTTCACGGAATCGAGCCCCGTGAAGTGGTCCGCAACTCCCCGCAAAAATCGGCCAAAGTTTTAATTGTGCAGCAGCGACAGGCACCACATATTTGGCAACAAATTCAACAGCGCCCGCCGGAAGAAACACCCGTTGAAGAAACTCCCCGCACCGCCACGGAAATACCCACTCCCTCGGAACAAACGTTGCCGACCCTGGCAGCTCCCGAAACGCGGGCGGTGAGTGAACGAATTACCAAAAGAAACGACAGCAGCGCAGCGCCACCCCGTCTGAGCGAAACCTCGTCTCTCGCCCGTCGCTCCGAGTCGTCGGAAACGCCCCGTTCCGGAGGGCAAATCCTTCCCAACACTCAATCCCGGACGCCCCGTCAATCCCATGCCCGTCCCAGCAGCACGGCAGCAACACTGCCGCAACAGCCGCAGACTCCGATCGTGCCCAGAGAACAAAACCAACAATCTGTCGAAGCAACGCCCTTGCCGCGTTCGGTTCAAACGCCACAGGCCGTCGTCGCCCGTCGCGAAGAAAAGGGTCAGGCTTCGCAAGATTCTTTGCCCGCCCTATCCACAGCGCGACTTCGCGAACGTCAAAGCGAAATCAGCCAAATGAGCCAGCAACCCGGGGACGCTTCGGCACCCCGAAAAACACCTGCCCAGCGGCTGGCCGAAGCGAGTGAAACAGTTACCCCACCCAACCGTACGGTCGCGACCAAAAGCGTTTCGTCTCTCAGCGAATCTCTCGCACGGGAGGCCCCCTCAGTTCCATCCCCGACCGCCACCGCGGCGGCCCCGCCAACCAATCAACGCCGCGAGACAACTCCCACAACGCCGTCACTGACCATCGCCGACACGCAACAACCCCGCCGCGCACGCAGCGAAGACACGCAACCCAGTTCCCCAACTCCCTTGGAACGTCCGGCGCAACCCTCTCTGGTTCGCGCTGAAAACCAACCACAACCCGAGATGGCACAAACCAGCTTGACTCGCGGCGATGGGGGAGGGGCCCTTGCCAATGGCTCGTCTAATCTCGCCCCCAACAATGTACCTGCTTCCGGATTGGCGGCCCAAGCAGCCAGTGCGGCTCAGAGGCGCGAGGCCAGTCCTATGGCCAACGTAACCGAATCGTTGACCTCGCAGCAGGCTGCCAACGAACGACGATCCGTTGCCCAGCAGCAATTGTCAGCTGCGGCAATGCAGGTTAATACTGAGATCGTTTCCAGACTTACGGGACAACGCCGCCCTGCCGCCGAATCGACCGAGTCTTCAGCGGCCGAACAAACGTCTTCATTAAAAACGGATTCAACATCTCGAT
>JBGSIY010000465.1:0-6085 GCA_041742275.1 Pirellulaceae bacterium
CTTGTAGGCTATCTAGCATAGCATTGGCAGCAACCAAATCCGATTTCGCTTGAATTAGCTGTTGGGAGAGAAGTCGATTTTCTTCCTGTAGTTTTTGACGCGCTCCATCGATGCTCAGCAATTGCATCCGTTTCTTTTCCCTGAGCATTTCTTCTTCTGCCACGCTCAACTTTTGCTCGAGCAATTCCCGTTGGCTCGAAAGAAATTCAAAAGTGCCCTCCATCCGATTGATTCGAGTGTGCTCATCTTGTAAAAGATCCAATACGCGAGCGAGGACCTTTTGAGCCATCTCCGGAGTTTTGGTTTCGTAGCTAAGTTGAAGAACATTTGTTTTCTTGGGGACACTAATTTCCAAGTCCTTAGACAATCGGCGGACTGCTCGTTCTCGAAGTGGTACATCCCGGCCATCGTTAAATCGACGGAGCGAGTCGATCGTACCTCCGATGACCGTAGCCATCCAGGAAGGTTCCTGTTCGGAAGAGCCTGGAGCGACACCGGACAAGATAGATTCCGGGCCGAATTCATCCACGATTCTTTCAGCAATGGTCCGGCTGCGCAGCACTTCCAAAATAGAATTGATTTCAAACTCTCTCGTTTCGTTTATGGCCACGGTGGGCATCGTCGTGACTGTGGGGTCAAGGGCAACACTTTCGCGACCTAATTTTACGAACACCGAGGCGTCGGAGCGGTAACTGCTAGCCATAAAGATAGAGGCGCCAGAGCTGGTCAAAAACAGAGTGCAGAAAACGGCAAAACCTAGCGACCAGTAGCGTGAAGTAGCCGCAGCGTTGTCAGTCGTTGCATATGAACTGGCAGCAGACCGACCTAAAAGATGACGCCAACTAAAACTGGATGCGCTTGGTCGGAGAACACCGGCATTCCTGGAATTGAGGTCGGAGGTCATGAGGCAACTCGAGTGGTCAGATGAGCGGGGTGTTAAAAGTTAACTGATCCTCATTATCCTTTGACTGGCCCTCGTGCACAAGTATTCGCCATTGTTTCCGGAAGAGCGGACGACTCAAAACATGATAAATCCACTATTTTCGCCACAATCGAAAAAATTAGAACGGCGTTGAGGTTCGATTTTCTTTTCGCGAACGTTTTAGACAAAAACAAGAGGTAGGTTCGAAAATGCAAATTTCCGCCATGGGTTGATAATCTCTCCAGGCCGCAGTCGCGACTGAAGATTGAATTCGAGAACGAAATGATCATGCGACTCCAGGAGTTCGGTTTTTGCCCTTTTGCTATTGTGCCATTGTGAAAGCTTGCGAAGCGAGCCATGTAGAACATTTGTTCCAAATGTTGAAACATGGGGGCTGAAGTTGCCTGCGAATCAATTGAGGACTATTGCTCGACAATCGGCCGTTTTGTCTCAAAGAGATGCGAAACGAGAGCTGAGCTATACCGTAATTTTTTTAAAATTTGACAGAAAGAACCTGTAAAGTAATCAAGAATTTACGATAGAGATGAATGTTTTTTTCCGTGTCGTCGTTCGCCGATCAAAAGTCCGTTTACAATGTTGTAATCCGTTTACAAAGTTGTAAGGGAAACACAGCAAAACGGGCTGAGTTGTGGCTCGTCCTAACCAATAAAAAACCAAACCGAGTTCGTTGCGAATTGCTATTGAAATCAAATCGTGAATTCGCCGCATGGCGCTTGCCTCGGATCTGCGACACGTGAGTGTACAACCGGGGTAGCCGCCCACCGGTTCAGCGAGGCCGGAGCCATCAATGAAAACGCATTTATCCTCTAGTTAAGAAAAAATTCGGAGGTGCCCCGTAATTCCCCCGATTCAAATGCACGCCATCGCCAACCATCACCGAAACTATCGCGGGCTTGCTTTAGCGATTTCGATCGCTATTAGCTTGTTGCTAATCAGTACCTTGCGCGCTCCAGATCCGATGGAATGGCTGCACCCGATTGTTGCATTGCTCAAAATTATAATTCGATTGTCGCTTTTGTTCGGCTTTTCATTTTTGTTGTTGATTCGTTTCCGTAAAAATTTTCCGGTACGCAACGCTTATTGGTTCGTCCCCTTAGTGTTGCTATTGATGTGGGGGTCTTGTTCGACGTTATGGTCTGCGCGACCCAATGAGTCAGTGGGGCAGGTGATGAGTCTGACTACGTTGGTTTTGCTGTCTTTTTCGATTTCGTTGATAGTACGAAGCGAACTTGATTTGGAGAAATTAATGCGGTGGACCATTTCCAACATGATGACGATCTGCATCTTTCTTTTAGCGGTCGGCGTGCTGATCCCTTCCTCCAGTTATTTGACACGAGATGGTATGGGTCTCGGGCATTCAACCAATAGCGGGGCGACGGCTTCGCTGGGATTGGTCATGTTAATTCTCAGCGTGATATTGTGGAAATGGAAATGGGCCAAGGCCATCGCAATGCCCGGTTGTATCATATTCCTCGCCGTTTCTATTCTTTCGGCGAATCGATTATCTATGGGGATTTCTGCAGTCATTGTCCCATGTGTCATTGTCTGTTTCGGAGGGCGGCGTTGGATCGGTTGGAGTATTGTGGGCATTGCTATTCTGGGAACTCTCTACCCGATAATTGATCCCAAGTTTGAACTCGTCGGCACGGCTATCGAAGCCGTCAATCGAGGGCAGTCTTCCGACGAAATCAGTTCATTTTCGGGACGTCAGGTCATGTGGGAAGCGATGTGGAATTCGTTTTTAGACTCTCCCTGGATTGGTCATGGTTACTTCATGAGTTCGGCCTCCGGTGGTCTTGAGGTATGGTATTTGAACGGAGAAATGGAACCCGTAAACTGGACCGCTCATAACGTGTGGCTACAAGCCATGGTGAGTACGGGAGTCATTGGCTTGGTCCTATTGTTGTTGGCGTTCGGCCTGCCGTTAGCAACTATGGTTTGTCGATGGCTTGCGGGTCATCCTTGGACAAAAATCGACAGTTGGTTTGCTTCTTTGGTGATTTGGTATTTTATTTGGGGCATGCTCAATGAATCCATTCTTGGGCCGTTGCAACCGGAATCGGTCATCTTTTTCATCATGTATGGAATTCTCATTGCACGCCTGACGGGTCGTTTCGATATCAAAACAAACTCAGATCACACCGTGCTTGACCGACACCGATCGACTGGAATCCAGAGAAACGAAAGTGTGGGCTGCATATGAAAATACTGTTCTGCCACAATTATTATCAGCAACGAGGAGGCGAAGATCAGGTTTTCGAGGATGAAAGTTGGCTGTTGCGGCAGAATGGGCACGAAGTTCTCGACTATCAGTTGTCCAACGATAACATCAAGGGGATGAATAGAATAGAATTGATCAAGAAAACGTTTTGGAATACCGAGGCTGCCGGCGACTTGCGGCGGATCATCCAGGACTTCCGCCCTGAAGTCGTCCACTGCATTAATTCCTTCCCATTGATTTCTCCCGTGATTGGCCACGTTGTAAAAGATGAAGGGTGCGTCATGGTGCAAACCTTACAAAATTATCGCTTGATTTGCCCCAACGCTCAACTGTTGCGAAATGAACAAGTATGCGAGAAATGTGTGGGCAAACGCCTTGCCTGGCCCGCAGTTGTACATCGTTGTTATCGCGAGGATATCGTGGCGTCAGCCGTTGTCGCCGGGATGCTGAGCTATCACACGTGGAAGAAAACGTGGACAAATGCTGTTGATCGGTTTATTGTTCCCTCGCAATTCACATTGGAAAAGTATTTGGCCGCTGGATTTGATAAAGAACGATTTTCGATCAAACCCAATTTTTTGCGGCCGGATCCTGGTGTGGGTGATGGTCAAGGTGACTATGCGGTTTTTGTCGGTCGACTTTCTCCGGAAAAGGGAATCTTAACGTTGCTCGACGGATGGCGGAAACTGCTTGGCGACTACCCACTAAAGATTTTAGGTGATGGGCCATTGGCGCCTCAAGTACAACAGGCAGCAGCAGGAGACGCCCGAATACAATGGTTAGGGCGGCGGTCCTTGCCAGAAGTGTGCCGACATTTGGGACACGCAAAATTTTCAATCGTACCTTCCATTTGGAATGAACCGTTTGGTCGTACCGTTATTGAATCAATGGCCGTCGGCACGCCAGTGTTGGCCTCGCGGATGGGAGCATTGCCAGAGTTAATTGTTGAAGGCAAAACGGGACGTTTTTTTAATTCGGGCGATGCAACTGATTTTGCTCGTGTTGCACTGGAACTGTTTTGTGACGACACTCTCAATACAGTGATGAGATCGTCTGCACGATGCGAATATTTAAGCAATTATACAGCTGAAACAAACTATCAACAATTGATGACGATTTACCATGACACCCTTCAGTCTCAACGATCAGAAGAGACTTTACCTCTACGATAAAGAATATGAAAACCGCTGAATCCCTTACCCAACTTCCCACACCAATAGGCGCCCCAACAACTCCTGAGAAGGTAAGTTGGCCGGCCAAGTATCCTGTGTTAAAGGTTTTAGTGAGTGCCACTGATTACCGAGAATTAACAAAGTCTATCGTTCAAGCCGCGAGTCTGCGTCAATCATCCATCGTAAGCTGTCATGCTGTCCATCCCATTGTTCTCGCCACGGAGTCGATTGATTTAAATGCGCAGATAAACGCCTTTGAGGCAGTTACTCCTGATGGGCAACCGGTTCGCTGGGCCCTGAATTGGCTGCATCGTTTAAAGTTGCGCGATCGAGTGTATGGCCCTGAATTGATGCTGCGAGTATGTGAAGCGGCGGCAAATGAAGGAATTGCGATTTACCTATATGGTGGCACGCCTGAAGTGCTGGATCGTCTTTCGCAACGACTCTTGGAGAAATTTCCGAAACTGAAGGTGTCGGGAGAAGCACCTCCGTTTCGTCCGTTAACGGAAGAAGAAGATCAGCAAGTTGTCGAGCGAATCCGTCAAAGCGAAGCGGGGTGCGTCTTTATTGGACTTGGCAGTCCCAAACAAGACGAATTTGCATTTGCCCATCGTGACCAGATAGCTGCCGTTCAAATTTGTGTGGGGGCTGCGTTTGACTTTCATGCTGGCACAAAGCGCATGGCACCCGCCTGGATGCAACGGTCCGGTCTGGAGTGGTCGTTTCGATTGTATCAAGAACCTGGGAGACTTTGGCGACGTTACGCCTACACCAATATCAGATTCTTATTTCTTTTGAGCAAGCAATGGATTGGAAAACTGTAGTTTCAAATTAAGGTGAAGATGAGAGTCTAAGGAAACCAAAAAAACATGGCGACGCCTTCATGAGGCGTATTCGATCGGTTTTGAGAGGGACAATGATGAAAAGCAAGTTGGTACTGGTGGCAGGCGCGGGAGGCTTTATTGGAGGCCATCTTGTGTCGCATTTGTTGCGCCAGGAGAACGTTTCAATTCGGGCTGTCGATATTAAACCGGTTAGTCAATGGTATCAGTACTTCCCACAATCAGAGAATATTGTGGTTGATTTATGCGAAAAATCCGCATGCGACACAGTCTGCGACGGCGTCAATGAAATCTACAACCTTGCTGCCGACATGGGTGGAATGGGATTTATCGAGAACAACAAAGCACTTTGTATGTTATCCGTATTGATCAATACCCATCTATTGCGAGCGGCAGCAAATTCCGGAGTCAAAAAGTTCTTTTATGCAAGTTCAGCGTGTGTCTACAACGCCGACAAGCAGAAGCAATACGACGTTTCCCCGCTGAAAGAAACCGATGCCTATCCCGCAATGCCAGAAGATGGCTATGGCTGGGAAAAATTGTTTTCGGAGAGGATGTGCCGCCACTTCCAAGAAGACTTTGGTATCCAAACTCGTGTTGCTCGATTTCACAATGTTTATGGGCCTCATGGGACTTGGGATGGCGGTCGCGAGAAGGCACCTGCTGCTGTTTGTCGAAAAGTGATCGAAGCGATTGCTAGTGGTAAAAATGAAATTAACATTTGGGGCGATGGCCGCCAGACGCGCAGTTTCACTTTTATCGACGACTGTATTCACGGTATCGATCTCATCATGACCAGCCAATTCGATGAACCTCTTAACCTCGGATCGAGTGAAATGGTTTCGATCAATCGGTTGGTTGAAATCGTGGAAGGTTTTTTTACCGTTGAATTGAAGCGGTCCTATCA
>JBGSIY010000466.1:0-8718 GCA_041742275.1 Pirellulaceae bacterium
TGCGTCAAGGCGGACTCTTGATTTGTTAATGTGATCCCGCGTGTGACGCTTTCCCTGTTTGTTTTGTTAAAGGCCAAAAAATGGCAATGAGATTCCCAAAGGTTTCAGTGGTGGTGGCGGTACTGAGCATCGTAGTTCAATGTCGCGGCCAAGAGTCGTTGACAGAGGAATTTCTGCAGCAGGTGTTATCAATTCAACACGATACTTTTTGTGGGCAGAGATCAATACATGGTCGCCGGGCCTCATTCGCACTGACTCGCCATCGTCGAAAACAAGCATGGCCTCACCTTTCAAGACGACCATCCACTCATGTTCGTCCTGATCGTACCAGAAGTCTTTGGGATTGCTTTGGCCGGTGGAGACGATCCGCTCAATGCGGATATGCTGGTTTTCGGCGAGGACGGTGACAAGTTCCTCGGACAGATTGGACGGAAGATCGTTGAACAGGTTTCTCATTGGGTCTCTCAGAATTTCAACAATCGCTCCTCGTCATCCCTGATGCTCCCACTTGTGGCTCTTTTGCTTGCGGAAGCCGCTCAAGTGGATCGTTCCGTTCGGCTCGATCTCCATGACCGAGTAGCCGTTGTTCTCTTCGCCCGAGCCTTCCACCATTGCCACCAGCGTGCAGTAGTGGATGCCGCTGATCTCCTTCAAATCGTTCTGATGGCTGTGCCCTTGGAAGACGGCCAATACGTTGCCAGATGCTTCAAGGACTTTTCGCACGTCGGCGTTGTTCTTGACGCCGTGGTTGTTAGTCACGTCGAGTCGCTGGTGTGCGAAGACAATTACCGGCTTGTCATTGGCCTGCACGTCGGCTTCGAGCCATTCAAGTTCAGCGGCGGGAATGTTGGCATCGGTCCACTGGAAGTTTTTCCGGCCATACGGTTCACCATCACTGCGGAAACAGGAATCCAGCACGACAAAATGGAAGCCGCCCCGGTCGAACGAGTAGTACGAATTCTCCTGCTCGACGCTGCCCAAAAACTCTTCCTTGTTCAGCGTGTCCACGCAGTGATTTCCCAGAACGTAATGCCGGTCTTTGCAGATCGCCGATATCGGTCGATTGATCGTCTTGAGGTAACTCTGCTCCACGTCCACTGAGTCAGCAGCGTCAATCAGGTCGCCCAGCTCGACGAGAAACGAGGGTTGGTCCTGCTCGAACTGCCGGGCAGCTTCTTCGAGCTTGGTCAGCGTCTCTCGGTAGTGCCGAGTTCCGGCCGGCGCTTTGTCGGCGTAGTGCAAATCAGTGATGAGTCCCACACGCAACCGTGGAACTTCGGTATCTGCGAATGATCTCCCTGAACTCAAGGATACCGCCGCCAACACGAGTGTTCCGTTTTTGAGGAAGGCTCGTCGTCCCAGACTGATACTGTTGTTGTCGCTGTTCATTTTTGATCGCCTTTGAAATTTAAATACTTGAGGCCCGTGGTTTCATCGGGAACAACCACTTGCACGCTCTCGGTGCCGCCCTTGCCAACCCAAGGCGCTGTGCAAGCCTGGCACGATTATTTGGGAAGTCTATAGCGAATCCATTATACCCCTGCAGCCGATTCGCATGATCACGAAAACACCCCGCGACGGCATCGTCCCTCCGTGAGGTTTAGTTTTTTGAGAAATTCTCCGATGCGGCGATTTCGGTAGCGACGAGCAATGATTTTGTTACCATTGAGCGAGTCAATAAGAATGGAGGCATCTGGCCCAGGATCATGACGTTAAGTGCTGACGTTAAGTGCCATCCACATTTTGAACCTCATGTCAACCTTGAATTTCATCACGCCGCCCCCGGAGTGAGCAGTATCATTCGCTCTCATGTTAATCCTGTTATGTATGCCATCGACACCTCAATATCTTCGCTTGCCAAAGACGGGTGGCTTGCCCGGAACTCGTCTGGTGGTGTTCTTACCAAGAGGCGGTTCAAAAGACCCTATTACTGGGGGCAATAGATCGGCAAGATTTTTCAAGGTTTTTTATTTTTAAGAATTGCATTTGATATATATATATATATATATATATAATTTTCCTAGCACCCTAGATCTGACCCCTCACTGTTCTTTCAATTTGGCCACCTCAAGTACAAGGTGTTTTATGCGTGGATTCCTCGCCGCATTTGCTAAATTAGTGGGAGCCTTGCTGTCTGTCGCGGCAGGTTTGAAGCTGTATTTTTATATCCGACAAGCGTTTGTTTTCCATGTGCGTCAAGGCGGACTCTTGATTTGTTAATGTGATCCCGCGTGTGACGCTTTCCCTGTTTGTTTTGTTAAAGGCCAAAAAATGGCAATGAGATTCCCAATATTGTTTTCAGTGGTGGTGGCGGTACTGAGCATCGCAGTTCAATGTCGCGGCCAAGAGTCGTTGACAGAGGAATTTCTACAGCAGGCTTTGTTAACTGGAATGGAATCGAAGGTGGACGCAAATTTTTTGTCAAAGCGATTTTCTACCGGACTCAACGGCAAGACGACTAGCGGAAATCTGGTTTTGGAAACAGGCCGTCATTCAGCGAGGCTAATTCAAACGGGCCAGCCTTCGATTGTCCGGGCCTTCAACGAAAAATACGCTTTTGTCATTGTTAACCCGAGTGGGGATGTCAATCAACGAGACGGGTGGCAGATTGTTCGGTTTGCCGAGAAAGAAAAAGATCTAGTTCAATTTCAAGAGATCGAAGTCTTGGCGATGCCTAATAAGAGCTCGTTTTTGACATATGGAAACTGGATGGATACCTTTAATGTTTTGGATTTGCTAAAAGAAAAAGCAATTCAGATCAAACAACAAAAGAAATTGACATCGGGCGCGATCCAAGTCGAGTTTGAAATCACGCCGGAATTCCAATCGAAGATCGCTGAGTATGATATTGAGGTCGCCAAGCTGAAAGAATTGGAAAATCAAAAAGCGGATGCTGGGAATCTTCCTGGGTTGCCTGGGCCGCGACCCATCGAAGTTCAATCAATGGTCTGCGTTGTTGAACCGGAATTCGGCTATTTGGTGTCGTCACTTCAATTGAAGATTGGATTCCGGGATAACACTTTCCAGCAATGGCAAGGCAATGCAGAAGGTTTTCAACGTATAGATTCGGTCTGGTATCCCAAGGTTCACTCTTATGTCCGAACGAAAGGGGAATATGAGGAAACGGCGACCAGTGAAATACTGGAATTCAAACGGTCCGAAAATGTGGCTCCAGAGGCTACCTACCTCGCCTATTACGGACTAAATGAACCAGATGGCCAACAGAGCGATGAGCAGTCGTCCCAGGTGAAATTGGGTTCGAATGGGAGGGTTGTTGTCGGTGGTCTTTTCTTGATTGTCGCGGCGGTCTTAATTCTCACGTTGGTCATGAAAATGAAACGCCAACGAGACCAAACGCCCTGAACAGGGTTCTTTCTATTTAGAACCTACTAGCCGTGAGGCACTAGCCGCCGGTTTATTCGGTCGAACCGGACGCTAGTGCGTTTCGGCTGATGATTCCGATTCGTTTTAGGATAGGCACTTAATGTTCGGCGTGCCCAATAACCATGAGTCGCTAAGCGGCCTGATTGAAAGATATCCCATGACCCGCAACCCTTTGGCAGGCAATCTCCTAATTGGCAAACGCTCGTTGATTTTCTTGATAGCGTTGTTGGCGTTCAATATGGGTGAACTTGCTGCTTGGGCTCAAAACGACAACGGCCCGGAGCGTTGGGTCCATGAAAACGTGGACCTGGTTATTCATATCGACGACCTGACCGAGCTGGCCGAACGACTCCACGAATTCCCGTTATTTGATTCACCACGATGGGGTGTGGCCATGGAGTGGTTGACCCGTGAGCCCGAACCCATTTTGGATGAGTTGCAATTTCAGACTGGTCTGTCTCATTTTCAGCAGGCTTTGCAGGACATTGCACCTCGCGAGACGTTGTTGTGTTTGAAATGGCAAGCCGCAGGCCCCTACTCATGGATGGCGGTCATGCAATGCACAGATGAGTTGACAGAAGAAGGCCTGGTCGAGATCGGCGACGTTCTGAAGGGTGACCCTTTTTGCCAGCAATGGGTGCAGGAATCCTTGTTCCCGGTCGCGCAAGTCGCTTGGGAACGGATCGATTCGTGGGTCGTCATCTCCAACGATGCTTCCATGCTAAGTGACACAATTTCGCAAATCAAAAGTCCTTCAGATGACTTTCGATCGTTAGCACAGAGTCGCAAGTATCAAACCATTTACCGATTGATGACTCGGTTCGAAAAGCCACAAGGTCGGGTGTCGTTATTTTTTAACCCAATACTGCTTGCTCGTTTTGCATCACGTCCCAATGAAGAACCGGAAAAGTCAATTATTGAACTCGCCAACCTGCGTGAACTGATCATGGCTGGAGTCCAAGTCCGTTTATTTGACGCTGATGACAGTGAAATGCCCGCTGACGGGGGGGCTGAGCTTCAGCCCCTGTTAGGTCTGAACGCTTTCTTGTCCATTGCCGTTCCTCGCACAGGAATTCACAACGCGTTCGGAGAGCCACTCGATAATTTGTTGACCGTCCATGAAGACTCCATTGGGTTATTCGTTTTGCGGGCGAATTTGGAATTGGTTTACCAATCTGTCAAGGAATATCTCGATGCTAAATTTCAAGCAGGCATAACAGACCAGGTCCTGATGTCCTACTTCGGGCTGTCAGAAGATTTTTCTCGATCCCTGCTGCCTGAGCTCAATGGCACAGTGCTGTCCAATATGTTTGAATCGTCAGCAAACGGGGATTGGACCACGGTTCAGGGAGTGAAGCTAAACAGCGGTGACAGCGCATCCCGTCTGGCAACGACGCTCATTGAAACGTGGGACAAGTCGAAAGTAACACAACAAAAAATCCATGGTTTTGATGCATCGTTGTTTGACAACCGAGCTGCGATAGCGAATGTGGACGATTGGGTCTTGATGAGCAACAAGTCGGGCTTGACCGATTACCTGAATGCCCTAACGTCAGGAGTGAAACAGGCTATCGATTTTGGGGAACATGTTCAGTATGTTCAAAAACATTTTGCCCATCGCCATCAGCCCTTTTTTGTCATGGCATTGTCACCGAAATTTTGGCACCGCTGGACGTTTCAAATTAACGAATGGCGTTCGCAAATGCTGAAAGATAAATCGCACACACGTGACGAAAAAATCGAATTTGCCAAAGCAGAAATCCAAATGGCATTCTGGGAATTGGTTGGCTTTCAAGTCCTGGTGGGTTCGAACATGGAACAAGGAATTCAATTTTCGGGAGTTGTTTTTCAGCCCGGCAAGTAAGGCCCCGCAAAAAGCTGCGTGTGCTACGCATTCGTTCGCGACAGCGATGCGAACGGCAAATAAGTCGGCCCACGTTTCAGAAAAGGCGTTCTGCTATAAAATCGCATAGCTCGCACTTTTTCTCGTGCTCGTGCTCGTGCTCGAACTCGAACTCGAACTCGCAATGCCAAAACTTCCATTTTCCCATGATCGCCAGGACGTCTATCGGCTTAAAATCGACTACATCGCGAACGCGTTTGTCGGTGTTTCGGCAGGAGTCTATTCTTGGGGACGATTACGAGCACGAGCATCGCGATGCTGAGCACGAGCACGAGGAAAGACACGAGGAAAGACACGAGGGAAAGGCTTTAATCGGCTTGGCTGTTTGGGAGCGTAATCGTGGGGGGCAACACCGGCCGCTGCGCATGCCTGACATGATTATTTGGGAAGCTCGAAACTAGACCCGTATCGCGGTGCCTGCCGATTCGATGGATCGCGAAAACACTCGGCGAAAGCACCGGGCATGCGCGGGCTTGGTCGAGCCGCGTTTTTCCGCCATCTTCATTTAACCGTCAAGGTCACGGGGAAGTGCGCGCAGGAGTGCCAGCATTTCGAGCCAAAATCGCGATGAATCGCCGACATTTTTGGGGGGCGGTTAATCTTCATTGGGCCTAGGGTCGATGGTGACCTGCTAGGGGGCCGGGTGTCTGTCGTTTCACTGTCGCTTCGTCCCGAAATAGGTCAACGGTTGGCGGGCAACGATTTGGGAAGTAACCACATGAGCGAGATCGAAGCACTTTTGGACCTATCGCGTCAGGCGCATCAATGTGGTGACTTGAATCTGGCGGCTCAAGGTTATGCAGCCGTACTGGCGGCCGCTCCCGAATCGTCCGATGCGTGGCACTTGGCTGGTTTGGTGGCCCATCAATCGGGGCAAAGCGAGAAAGGGATCGCTTGGATCGAACGAGCGATCGAGTTGCGGGACGAGGCGGAATATTTTACGAACTTGGCCGCCATTCACGAGTCGATGGAGGACTATGAGCGGGCCGCTCATTACGCCCTGCGGGCCTTGCAGGTCGAGCCCGAATTTGCCGTGGCTCATTTTCGGTTGGGGGTGGCTCTGTCGCGTCTCTCCCGTGCGGACGAAGCTGTGATGCATTTACGGTTCGCACTCGATGCCGATTTCTCTCCCGAGACGACGTTGTTTGAATTGGCACTCGCCCTTCAATCCACCGGCGATATCACGACCAGTATTCATGCGCTCACGGTCTCGCTCGAACTCAATCCGCATCAATCGGCCGTGTATCACAATTTAAGCCGGTTGGTTTTGACCGGGGACTACCAGTTTTCGGAACAGCAAGTCGGGCATATTCAAACGCTGCTCTCTACGTATGCTGACATCCCTAGCTTTCATCGGCAGACGTGCCAGATGGCGTTTGCGTTGGGAAGTTATTTTGAACAGCGGAACGACGCAGCGCAGGCCTACCACTACTATGCCATGGGAAATCATCGCCTCGCAGAAAAACTGATGGGGACATCGATCGCCGACGAGAGCCACGCGTTTCGGATTGGCGAACAGCGACTGCAGTCGATGTTTGTTCCGGGGGCATCCGCCGTCACGCCGCAAACGGCCGTCGACAACACAAGTTTGCCTGTGTTCGTTTTGGGTGTTCCCCGCAGTGGCAGTACGTTAGTTGCGCAGATCTTGGCCAGCCACCCGGAGGTCGGCAGCATTGGTGAGTCGACGGCCCTTGACGATGCACTGTATCCCTATCGACAACAATGGGAGTCTGCAGAAGGTGAACGGACCCCTGATAATGCAAATGCTCTGATCAAAACGACAAACGATTCGGCCGCCGCTTATTTGGCAACGATCACGGCGAGACATCCCCAGGCGGCTCGGGTCGTCGACAAGATGCTCGACAACGCTCGCTACGTTGGTTTTATCGCCTCGTGGTTCCCCGCCGCGACGTTGTTATGGTGCTGTCGTGACCCGCGCGATGTTGCCGTGTCGCATTTTTCGCTTCTGTTTCAGAATTCGCGTCTGCAATGGGAATCGTCCACCTGGGAGCGAATTGCGGAGGCGATCCGCAGCGATTACGAGGCGTTACGATTTTGGGAATCGCGTTTTCCTGGAAGGATTCACCGCGTTTATTACGAACGGTTGGTGCAACGACCCGAGGCCGAAACACGCCGAATCATTGCTGCCACGGGGTTGACGTGGAGTGATGCATGTTTGGAGCCCCATTTGGCGGATTCGGGTTTGAATACGGCCAGTTCGATTCAGGTTCGCCAGCCGATCTATGCGACTTCGGCCGGGCGTTGGCAGAGATTTGCTGAATTTTTGGGGCCGGTTTTTGATTTGCTGGGGAATGAAATTGATCAATACGTCAACGATTTGGCTGCCGCCGATTGACAACGCACGCGGGCAAACGAAAATCGAGGGATCAATGATTGCAACACTGCCCTAACCGATAATCGTGAGTCTATGTCATCACTTTCAACACAAGATCCCCAGATATTCGACTTGATCAACGCGGAAGCACACCGCCAGCACGATGGGCTGGAACTCATCGCCAGCGAAAATTATACGAGCCCCGCCGTGATGGAGGCTGTCGGTAGCATTCTGACGAACAAGTATGCCGAGGGTTATCCCGGTCGTCGTTATTACGGCGGATGCGAAGTCGTCGACAAGATTGAACAGATCGCCATCGATCGGGCCAAGGAGCTGTTTGGTGCTGAGTTTGCCAACGTGCAGTCTCATAGTGGTTCGCAAGCCAACCAAGCAGTGTACTTCAGCATTGTGGAACCGGGCGACACGATCCTGGGTTTGGACCTCGCTCATGGCGGGCATTTGACCCACGGCATGAAGCTGAACATTTCCGGAAGGCTCTACAATTTCCATCATTACGGAGTCACCCGCGACACGCATCGATTGGATTTTGATCAAGTGGCCCGATTGGCTCGCGAGCACAAACCCAAGTTAATTGTGGCTGGAGCGAGTGCCTACCCGCGTGAAATCCCCCACGAGCGATTTCGTGAGATCGCCGATGAAGTCGGGGCAAAATTGTTTGTCGATATGGCCCACTATTCTGGATTGGTGGCCGCCGGGCTGCACAATAATCCCGTAGCCGTCGCCGATTTCGTTACGACCACCACCCATAAAACCTTGCGAGGGCCCAGGGGTGGATTGATTTTGGCTCGCGAGGCCTATGGCAAAGACATCAATCGCAATGTCTTTCCTGGATGCCAAGGGGGGCCGCTGATGCACTCGATTGCTGGAAAAGCTGTTTGTTTTGCGGAGGCCCTGCGCAGCGAATTCAAAACCTACTCGCAAACGGTCATCGATAACGCTCGGACGTTGGCCGATCGATTAATGCAGGGAGGACTCCGTTTGATTTCAGGAGGGACGGAAAACCATCTAATGTTGGTCGATGTGACGCCGTTTGGAATCGGGGGCAAAATCGCCGAAGAGACGTTGGATCGTTGCG
>JBGSIY010000467.1:0-3292 GCA_041742275.1 Pirellulaceae bacterium
CAGATTTGTCAAAATGGAAATTCGAAAAGCGAATGTTTAATTATGCCTGGAAAATCGAAATTGGGACAACGTCAATCTGCTTTCGCTGTTCTGGCAAGCCGCGGGCCGATTCGCTGCCTTGGTTTTAACGCGGACCCTGCAACGCCGGCGAGTGAACTGGCCTACGGCGGAAGGCCGCGACTCCGTGATTAGCAACTTTTCGAACGGCGTCCCCGATCTAACGCACCAAACCCGGCTGGATGTCCAAAGCCAAATCATCAAACAGACCGGCATGAAATTTCTCAAACGCAATCGCCCCCATCACGGCATTGTCGGTACAAAGTTCCGGCGGGGCGATGAGGAGTTCAAAACCGTCAGTTTGGGAAGCCGCGACAAGATGTTTTCTCAAACGCTGATTGGCCGCGACACCACCTCCGACGCAAAGACGGGAAAGGCCCGTTTGCCGGAGGGCTTGTTTGCATTTCGCAATGAGTATGTCGACCACCGCCGCTTGGAAACTGGCCGCCACGTCGGCTGCCATTTGAGGTTCGACATGCAGTGCGTCAAAATCGACATTGCCATAACCGGCGATTTGGTAGCGGACGGCCGTTTTTAGGCCGCTGAAACTGAACGCAATGCGATCTTCATGCAAAAAACTTCTGGGAAAGGCGTAACGCGACGGATCGCCAGTTTCCGCCAGCCGGGCCAGGGCGGGCCCCCCTGGGAACCCAAGTCTGAGCATCGTGGCGACTTTGTCAAACGCCTCACCCGCAGCGTCGTCGATGGTCCCCCCCAACAAAACGGGATTCAACGGGTGGGGATATTCGTACAAATGCGTGTGACCCCCACTCACAATCAAACCGACGCAGGGGAATATGTTTTTTCGAGCCGCAATCTGGCAGGCATAGATATGGGCGTGCATGTGATTGACGGAGATCAACGGGATATCCAGTACCAATGCCAACGTTTTCGCGGCAATCAAGCCGACGAGGAGAGAATTTGCCAACCCGGGGGTGGTGGCAACCGCAATTGCATCCAAATCATGGAGTTCCATCTTTGCCGACCGAAGTGACTCGTCGATCACCGGGAGGATTCGCTCCAAGTGGGCTCGAGCGGCGATTTCGGGAACAACACCATGGAAACGCTCGTGTAATTCGGTCTGCGTCGCAATACATTCGCCGAAAACGTTCAGGTTCTCATCGAGAATTGCTGCAGCTGTTTCGTCGCAAGTCGATTCGATAGTTAAGATTCTCGTCACTAAAATTCCAGCATTCTTCGAAACATCCTGCAAAAATTGAAGTTTATAGTATTGTAGAAGAACGAGAAGGTCAGGGAGTTCGCAAGCATTTGAACTCACCGCCGGCCGGAGAAACCTCGGTTTTGACGCACGATTATAGCGAAAATGCGGGGAAAACCAGAATGAGCCGGAATTACCCTGTGGTGGCAGGACATTTCCCTTATGGTCTCCCTGATTACTGGTTAAACTTAAATGATCGGCGAATTTTAAAAAATCCTTAAAATCCTGCTCAAGAGGAACTTGCCCGTATTATTTCTTTGTTATCAATCAGTTGCTAGGCGTTTCATTAAATTCGCCTTCCGCTGAAGGGTTAAAAGTTGAAGCGGGTTGGGTTTCGGGCTAGACCCCGAGAGATTTGAGTTGGTAAATGGCTCAAAAACCGGCCAGTTTTTTTGGCAGCCTTTGACATCTTGACCCCGGAGACGATTTGACCCCGGAGACGATTTGGCTCGGGTGTCGATTTAACGAAGGCATTGATTTGACGAGTTAATGAATGGTCTGCTCCCCTTGGTTTGTCTCAAGGCGTTGGTGAATCACTCGCATTTTACCTCCTATGTTTCGCATCCTTATAAAACGAGAAGTCTAGCTAATAGGCTTAAGAATACAGAATGAACGTCCCAATTCCACAAAAGAGCAACTCGATGGATTCACGTTTAGGAAAACGCAAAATTGCCTCACTCATCTTTTCCGGGCTGACTTGGCTAGGGGGCGCCCTTGCCGTTACGGTTGCCTCGCAATCAGTGATCGTTTTGGCCGCACAAGAAACAGGGGCCGTTCAAGAAACGCAAGGAGCGGAATCGATACCCAGCCAAGATGGTGGGCTAAAGCAAGATGGCTTCAAATTCAGTTTCAATAAACAAGAGTGGATGGAGATCATCGAGTACTTTGCCGATGAGGCTGGTTTTTCTTTTCAATTGCGTGCCGAAAATGCTCCGCCCGGCACTTGGACCTACCATTCCGACGAAACCTACACCTTGATGGAAGCCATCGACTTGATCAATCAAGGGTTGCGGGTTCAGGATGACCCTTACACGTTGCTGCGTTTTCGTAACATGTTGATCTTGATCCGCGAAAGAGACGGGTTTCCCGAAGAATTGATCGAGACGATTTCACCGGATCAGTTGGAAACACGTGGTAAATATGAAACCATGCGATGCGTGTTTGACCTGTCCGATATGAAAGATCGCAGTATCGCGGACGAGATCAGTAGCTTGTTCGAACGCGGCAATGTTAGGTTTATCGAGTCGGCAAATCAATTAATTGTTGTGGGTACCGGTGAGAAATTGCGGACGACTCGCAATTTGATTGAACGGACGAAGATGCTGCAAAACTCGGGCACCAAAGAGTTTAAGACCTATGTGATGAAAAGCATTCCCATTGAGGAACTTATGCTGGTGGCTCGTAGCTTTCTGGGTATATCTCCCAACGAGTTCCGAACTTCCGACGGAAGCTTGGTAATCTCGCCCCAACCACTGGGCGACAAGGTTTACTTGATGGGGACGGAAGAAAAAATTCAGGACTTTATGCGGATTGCCGCAGAAGTGGATGTTGCTGACGAAACCGAAGTCGGTGGCCCGACCGAGCGTCCGTTTTTGAAAATCTACCCGGTGACCAAAGACGCTCCGTTGACTTTTCAAGTCTTACAGACGGTGATGCAAGGTCGTGATATCCGCTTGGATCAAGGCGGCGATACAGGGAGCATTGTCGTTTGGGCGCGGACAGAAGATCACGAAACGATCGCAGCCGTCATTGCAGAAATTGATGGTTCGTCAAATGCATTCCGTGTATTTACACTGGAAAATCGGACGGTTGCCGCAGCGATTGAGTCGTTGCAAGCCGTGTTCCGTCAAACGGACGATGCCACCGCAACGAAGGGGCCGGTGTTTTATGGCGACACGGAGATGGATCGATTGGTTGTTAAAGGCACGCCCCAAGAAATCACGTTTGTCGGTGACTTCTTACGCGAATGGGACTTGCCCTCGAGTTTAGGCCTCGCCGGTCTTCGCTCCAATTCTC
>JBGSIY010000468.1:0-4368 GCA_041742275.1 Pirellulaceae bacterium
TTAGCAGCAGCGTACCTGAGTACCGAGCAAACTAGGCCACAACTTCGCGGCGTCGGCGAGTGGCGACCAAGCCAACGGCACCCAAAGCCAACAGACCCAAAGCGGCAGGCTCAGGAATCGCTGTTTGACCAACGCGAACTTGATCGCCGACGTCACCAAAAGCGTATTCTTGGATGGTGTACGTGTTGGAAGGTTGAACACCGTCCATGGTTACTCGAGCCCAACCGAATTGTGTTCCGCCGTTGAAACGGAAAGCCAAATAGCCATCACCAGCAGCTAAGAACTGGGAGTTAGGATAACCACCACCATAGGCCAAAGTGGCAAAGGCGTTAACAAAGTTCTGCGTAGAGACATTCACGCCGGGAGCCAAATTCGATGCGTAGTTAAAGCCCGTGAAAAAGCCAGCTACGTCTCCGGTCAAACCGCCATTGAACACACCCAGTTGAACCGCGCCAGCTGTACCACCAAGAGTCGGATGGAAAAAGTTCAACGATTCTCCGCCGGTCAAAGCAAAGTAGAAGTCGTCGCCAGGAGCCGAGGCTTGACCCAAACCGCCGTTGATAACAACGTGGGTGATATCGGCTTCGGCAGTTGCGCCGCAAGTGGCCATCGTTGCAACACCGGCTGCAGCATAAGCGGCCATCCGCTGAGGATTGATGACAGCTGGTTTGCGTGTTTTCAGTTTTTGAACCATCTTTTAATCTCTTCTAAATGAAAGTTGGGAGACATGGAGCGAGACGTTAAGCTACGTAGTATAATCTGGCTAGTCACTAAAACCAAGAAATCTTAACTGGTTTTTATTGAGAATTTTAAAAAAGAAAAACGACGAGCATTTCAGCCCTCCCAGCACGTATTCTTCTCGTTCGAAAACGAACAAACTTCGATGTTGCTAATTAATATGGGTAGTTTTCCCCGAAAAATGAACGTTTTCTTGAAGTCCGCCAGTTTTCCTAATTACCCTAAATCACTTTAAGGCCCCGTCAAAAAATGTGCCTGGGATTATTTTTTAAAAGGGCCCCAGCTAAATCCCGCCCGTTTTTTCGGTGGATTGCGCTCGAAATCCAGTGAACTAGTCTTTCGGGGCAAGCGTTTGGATGATGACAACCCAGCCGCTATCCCGGGCCTCCTCATCGGATCGACTGTCGACAAAAACGGGCTCGAAAGCGGCCAACCAAGGTTGACTGGGATCGTGATGCAAGGGGTCCCGATAGCGGTTCGTCCAGGCCTGCCCCAATCCGTCCTCGTCACCGCTTACCGGACTTGGAGAACGAGTCCCCTGAAGTCGCGAGTTTCGCAGTGCGATGAGTTGATCAACGCGATCCTCAGGTAAACGCCAGTCGTTTTGCATGTCGGTGGGGCCGGGTTGATTGCTGATGCGAGGGTGTTGCAGCACACGTCCGCGCCGTTCGGTGCCACTGATGAAGTCGGGGCGCGTGTCGACCAAGACGGCGATTTGGTCTTCGCTCAAAGCTGTTTTGAGAATGTGAAACTCGCCGGCCGCGACGGTCATGACCAGGACCCCCAGGACACGGCGTTCATCGGAGCCAGGTTTGCCGCTCCAGATCGGAACGGAGAAGGCAACGAGGTCTTGCCCGCTGGCTTGGCTATTAAAGACCATCGACCGGTGGACTTGTCGTAGCGGGGGGATATCGACGGCCAAGGTGGGATCCAAATCTTTACCTTGGCCATGGTAATAGTCCCGAAACTGGAACATTTCTCCAATGGTATCAGCTGCCGGGCTGCGAGCGAGTTGGCGACCGATGGAGTCCGCGATCAGCCAACTGGCCGGACGTGTGACTGCTTTGTGTTCAATGAAGCGGCTGTCTAACCAGGCTTGGAGTTGTTTCATTTGATCGCGATCGGGAGTCAGCGGATTGTGCTGCATCAAGAGTTCGCGGATATCCTGGTCCGAAGCTTCGGTTTCCAAAATCCTCCAACGCAAATCGATTTCTCCCGCGACCGTTTTCGCAGCGAATTGAGCCGCCATTCGCAAACTTTGTTCCCGAGCCGTCTGGGCCATAATCAAAGCCTGATGTTCGTGTTGGGCCAATCGTTGAAAGCCGAAAGCTGAGAAAAGGCTGATGGCCAGAACGGCGGTTGTTGCCAGAGCCAGTAGTTTTGCGGCGGAACGGTTGCGGCGGAACCAGCGACCGCAACGGTCGAGTAACGAATCCGAGAGAACGGAAACGGGATCGTCTGCCAACCAGCGCTCGATCTCGCGAGCCAGTTCCATGGCCGTTTCGTAACGGTCCGTGGGTTTGAGGGACATGGCTTTCATGCATACGGCCTCAAGTGATCGGGAAACGCTTGGGTTGAAAACGCGTGGGAACTGGAAATCGGCGTGTTTCGCTTTTTCCAGAAGGCTCACGACATCTCCCTTTTGATACGGTGCCTGGCCGGTTAGCAATTTATACAGCATGGACCCCAGGCTGAAGATATCGCTGGCAGGGGTCAGTTCCGTGGAGCCGTCGGCTTGTTCAGGGCTCATGTATGCAGGCGTACCCACCGGCCCGTTCATGTGATCCCCTGCGCTGCTGCCCGAACCAGGGATCAAGGACCGTTCACCACTGGCCCGCGCCCGGGCATCGCGACCGACAGGGATCGCCAATCCCCAATCGACAACCAGGGTCTCCCCGTAGCGGCCCAACATCACGTTGCTGGGCTTTAGGTCCCGGTGCAAGACGCCGCGATTGTGGGCAAAGGCGATTGTTTTGCATACCGCGGCGAAATGTTGCAATAGATCGCGAAACTCCAAACGCTGGCCACCTTGGTTTGGGCTCGCGCCAGCCTGGTAAAGGCGTTCGATGGCCGCATCCAACGTATTGCCATGGATCAATCGCATCACATAAAACGGTTGCCCTTCACCCGTTTGGCCGGCAGCATACAGTGGGACCACCCCAGGGTGCTCCAGCCGTCCGGTAATTTCAGCTTCGACCAAAAATTGTTGGCGGCTAAATTCGTTGTTTGTCAGACGAGGTTGAATGAACTTGACGGCCACATCGCGATTCAATTGAACATCATGAGCGACGTAAACAACTCCCAATCCACCCTGGGCCAACAGTTTCAGTTGGCAGAAGCCCGAATTAGCCGCGACTTCCTGAACCGTTGGGTCTTTGGATGTTGGAACACTCGAGTCGCCTTGGCTAATATTCAGAGGGTCGATCAAAGAACGGAGGGCATCGATTTTTTCACGAACATGATTCAGGAGGCGGGGCGTATTCAGGCACAATTCCTCGGGAGACAAATCTTCGCCTCGTTCGTAAGCCATTTCCCAACGATCTAAGATCTGACCGACCAGCGAGTTCTCGGAACTTCCCCCCGATTTTTCGGAGCTAAGTTTACTGTTGCTGTTGGCGTTGCCCGTTTGTTCTTTAATCTCGTCAAATGCCGCAAGTAAACGTGACTGCGACTCTCGGGGAACTTGGGACAAAAAGTAGGCCAGATCGGGCGTGTGCCCTGATTCAAGTACGGCCAGAAACTGTTGGCGGCATTCCTGAATCACTTTTTCCAATTCTTCGTCGGCCATGGGGAGTATTGTCTCAGCAACCTGAATTCGTGGGACTTACGAATATTAAACAAGGATGGAGACTCGCCTCCCGTACCGGTAATCACGAACGCGGCCCGCAGAGGATTTTGAGGCTCAATGGAAACTTGGTAGCTCTTTTGTAAGTTAGATCATCGGAAATGGCAATGTGAACGTCATCAAGCCATTGTCTCCAGCAAAAGAGCCACAGCTGTTCTCTAGTGCATTTGTAACCTCACCCTCCACTCGATTATAAACCAGCCCGTGAACTCCTGTAACCGGCAGGAGGTTGTAAAAAAATGCCATCCCAAACAGCGATGTGTCGTCAAAAAATTGGGTAACCATTCGCGGCAATTTAATTTGTAGGCTCGGCAAGGCGAAAGAAATCGGCGATCTCATGATCACTCTTGCTCAATTCCTGGAACAGATGCTCCGCATCTCGAAAACGGGTCAAGTCCCGATTCAATTGCTTGACAGCCAAGTCTTGACGTGCGGAAACTAGAAATAGCGTTCCTTCTGCAAGATCGTATTGCTTACCATCAATCGTCACTTGTCCAGTCCTGCCGTCTTTGGTGTTGCCCGTATACTCGACATTCCCCATTTCCCGTTCGTTGATTAGGTGCCCTTGGAATTGGAGGCCGGTCTCATTTTTGGATGTCGTTCCTGCCGCTCCTCCATGGAAGCCACCCCAGATGAAAAACACGAAGTCATCTATCCCGCTACATGCGGCGTAAGAACAATAGTC
The DNA here is from genome assembly GCA_041742275.1 of Pirellulaceae bacterium. Lineage (GTDB taxonomy): Bacteria > Planctomycetota > Planctomycetia > Pirellulales > Pirellulaceae > BJ22. The sequence goes on from JBGSIY010000468.1 coordinate 4,269, forward strand.
GATGCCAGGCACCAGTTCATCCTTCCCTGCCAAGTCATCTCCGCCATTGGACGACCTCTGCAACACGCCTATGCCGCTGGGAAGTTCTCGACCGACGGGA